>JBDGYW010000086.1:0-13860 GCA_039588935.1 Gemmatimonadota bacterium
TTTGATTCGCGATCAAGTTCATGCAGTTGCTCATGCGTTTTTCAACATGACTGTTGTTGAAAACATCTGGATAGTTATGCGAGGAGAAAAGCCGAGGCTCGACGAACGCCGTCGAGCCCAGCAATCGCGAAGAACATAATGGAGGCGCGGGGAATCGAACCCCGGTCCGAACCTCGATCCCAAACTGTCTCTACGTGCGTAGGCTGTGCTTTAAGTTCTCCAGGGGCAGGCACACAGCCATCCAGCCTCCAGAAAAGCTCTCTAAGATCTCACGTTGGGTTCGAAAGCGATACCCGCCGCCAGCCTGACTTTGCGATACCCGCGCACCGCCTCAGGCGGGCTGCCACGCGGGCAGGTGCGAAGCAATATGCTTACGCAGCCAGAGCCAATTCAGAGTTGGCAATTATTGGTTTTCCCAGTTTTTTATCCAGGGTCTGAGGACCTGGACACGCAACAGATTCTTCACAAAGCCCGTCGAAGCCAGTCGCCCCCCAGTTCAAGTATCATATGAAATCTACGGCATCTCTGCCGGGTCCGGCAAGGCATCGCCGGTTCAGTCTGCCTTGGGCATCGCCACTTCGATTCGATCGCGGCCCGCTTCCTTGGCTCGGTACGTCGCCACGTCGGCAGCCCCCAGCAGGTTATCCACCTGAGATACGGATTCTGGGATGGAGGCCACTCCGATCGAGCAAGTCATTCTGATCTCGGCCCCCCCGTGCTCGAAAACCGACCCTCTCACCGCATCACGAACCCGGTTCGCCACTTCCATAGCCTTGCTGGCGCGTGCTCCAGGCAGCCACAGCGCGAACTCCTCTCCGCCGATGCGCGCCGGGACATCGCCGGAACGTAGTGCCCTCTTGAAGATCGCAGCCACGTGGCGTAACGCGGCGTCCCCCGCGGCGTGTCCAAAGCCGTCGTTCAAGGCCTTGAAATGGTCGAGATCGATGTACAGTACCGAACACGGTCCGCCTGAATGATCGTGCATGGACCGCTCGAGAGCTCTCCGATTGGGCAACCCTGTCAATTCGTCGGTCATCGCACGGTTCTCGGCGCTGCGGAGTGCGGCTGCCCGTCCAAGACGAGGTCCGGCATTCTTTACCAACCATTGGACCTTCTCGCGGCTCTGCGGATCCATGGTTGAGTGATCCCCGAAGACCGTGAGAGCCCCGATGCATTCGCGCCCGTCCCAGAGCGGAAATGCCACGCCACCCGCCGTCTGTCGGCGACGGTCCGCCCGAAGTGCCCCAAACATCTCCTGTGAGTCTGCACCCACGATCGGCACATCGCTCATGCAGGCCCGCCCCACCGCGGCATCCGGTGAGATGTTGGCTCCCAGCAAGCGACGGTCGGTGCCGGCCGACACGGCTACAACTGAGGCTACCTGCGTTGCGAAATCTCGAGTGACCAATGCGTTTGATCGTCCTGACACCTCGAGCGCTGCCTCGCACAGCTGAAAAGCTATCCCTTCCACAGACTCTGGACCTCCCACCAGCCACTCCGGGAGCTTGCGTTGATAACCATCCGGCTCAGCACTTCGGGCGATTGTGGCCCCAAGATCGGCAAACACCCGCCGAAGGTCAGCGATTACTCCATCGCCTGCATCGGTGTCTACTTCGGCCGAATAGAAGACGAGCGCCGCACCGATTTGACGGCCATCCCCAGCCGCCACAATGGTCTCACCCTCAGTGAACACGTGGTCTCGGCCGTCGCCCATAGCCAGTCTTGCTGCCGCTACCGCTCGGTCCAGTACCTCGACCGAGGGCCCGGATTTCGTCATGGACCATACAGGATCATGGTCAGAGAAGGTGAGGCAGGCCACCGCCGCTCCATGCGCCCTGCGGAGCAAATCCAGCAGAAGGGGCAAATCGCCATGCCGGAGTTCGATCGGCTGGTTATCCTGGTCCCGCCATCTGTTGCCCAACACAATGAGCACGACAAGCCCACCAAGAACGAACGCCACAAGTAAGGACATAAACCCCGTCATGGCTGCTGGTTGATACGCGCCGCAGCAGCGGCAGCTCCGAAACCGTTATCGATATTCACAACTGACACACCAGATGCGCATGAATTGAGCATCGCAAGCAAGGCCGAAACCCCATCGAAGGCAGCACCGTAACCAACACTTGTTGGGACTGCAATGACAGGCACTTTCACCAATCCCCCCACCACACTCGCCAGAGCACCGTCCATCCCAGCCACTACTACTACGACCGAGGCAGCTTGCAGCAGTTCCGTCTGTCGGAGCAACCGATGGATACCTGCGACCCCAACATCATACAGGGTCTCGACACGGTTCCTGAACGCCCGGCCAACGACCGCAGCCTCCTCTGCGACCGGCAAATCGCTGGTACCTGCTGAGACAACCAAGATCGTCCCCCGCCCAGTCGGCTCTGGCGGCGGTTCGGGCGCAAGGTAGACTGTCTGCGCTAGCTCATTGATCTCCGCACTCGGGAAGCGTTTTTCGAGTGCCTGCCGAGTGGTCTCCTCCACCCTCGTAGCAAGAAATGACCCATTTTCCCGAGCAAGAGAGGCACAGATTCCGAGAACCTGTTCCTCCGTCTTGGCCTGACCGAACACGACCTCGCTAAACCCTTGGATGAGCGGACGCGCATGATCAACTTGAGCGTAACCGAGATCTTCCACCGGAAACCGCGTTAGGCGTTGAAGTGCGGCGGCGCAGCTAATTTCACCTGCGGCAACTTCAGAAAGAAGTTGCTCGATCTGTTCGTCCGTCACGCGGCTGTCTCCATCGCTTTCAGATAGTCCTCCAATATGCGATCGACGTCAGCAAGCCTTTCAATTTGGTGCAATCTCGCGCGAAGTCCAGCAGAGTTGCCGAGTCCTTTGGTGTACCATCCGAGATGTTTCCGGAATTCGCAAGCCACATTCTTGCTGTCACCGCGAAGGTCGAGCACGAGATCGCGGTGTCGTCGAGCTATCGCAAACCTTTCCGCCGCTACGGGAGTGGCGCCGGGTTCCCTCCCAAGTAGGATGTCCTGGGCCTGCTGAAAGATCCAAGGCCGTCCAAACGACCCTCGCGCGATCATCATCCCCGCACAACCGGTTTCGCTCCACATCCTACGAGCATCTGCCGCCTCGAGTATGTCTCCGTTCCCAATCACCGGAATCTCGAGGGCGTCTACGACCGCTGAGATCTCCTCCCATCTGGCAGCGTCTCGGTATTGTTGACTTCTCGTGCGCGCGTGGAGGGTGAGCATCTGCGCCCCGGCGCCTTCGCACCGGAGTGCGACCTCGACAGGATTCCTCGTCGCCTCGTCCCATCCACTTCGGATCTTGACGGAAACTGGCAATGGTGTGGCAGCACAGACTGCACTGACTATTCTCTGCACCAAATCGAGATCCTTCAGGCACGCGGACCCGCCGTTTCGGCGAACGACCTTCTTGACAGGGCAGCCGAAGTTGATGTCGATGAAATCTGGCCGATAGTGCACACTAACAAGGCTTGCTGCCTCAGCCATAGCTGACGGATCCGCTCCGTAGACCTGGATCCCGATGGGCCGCTCAACCTCGGAGAAACGCGCGCCATCGTGCACGTTTGTCGCTCCGCGGCGCAATGCCTCAGAGGAGAGGAACTCAGACATCACCACATCCGCTCCAAACGACCGACACAGCCGCCGAAAGGGTGCGTCAGACACACCAGACAGCGGGGCAAGGAAGAGCGGCGGCGTTCGTTTCTCTAGAAAGGAAAAAGACATCTCGTCAAAATCATATACCGCATGAATCGACCCGGCAACCGGCCCGTTTGACGGTGGCTCCTGCCACGATTAGGTTTCCGCTCAACCGAAACAGGATTTGGCCGGCAGAATGCACCTCAAAGACTTCTTCTCGCCCGACTCCATCAAACTCGGGCTCGAGAGCAAAACAAAAGACGAAATACTGAGTGAGCTCATTTCGCTGCTCGGACTGGATGAAAAGTCCGAAGAAATGCTCTACAAGATGCTGAAACGTCGCGAGAACTTGGGTTCAACCGGTATTGGCAGGGGAATCGCGATTCCGCATTGCCGGTCGTTGGTAGTGAGCCGCCTGCGCGTCGCGTTCGGGAGAAAACCAGAGGGTCTCGACTTCAAGGCGATTGACGAAAAGCCAGTCCACGATTTCTTCTTGATCGTTGCGCCGCCGATTGAAGTCTCGAATCAATACTTGCAGGTGCTGGGCAAGGTCGCCCAGTTCGCCAAGGAACCAGACGTTCCGGAGCGACTGGCGAAGCTTGCGACCCCTGAAGACTTTCTCGAACTCCTCGAGGAGAAAGACATCTAGCCGGCCTACGGTTCGACTAGTTCTTCACCTCTCATTAGGTCATCGGTGGTCTCGCGCTCTCGAATCACGCGCCAGCGCGTGCCTTCGACGAGAACCTCGGCCGCGCGGGGTCTCGAGTTGTAGTTGGAACTCATCGAAAAACCGTAGGCTCCTGCGCCAAACACGGCCAAAAGCGAACCAGGCGCGACCTCACCCAGATCCCGGTCGCGCCCGAGGAAATCCCCACTCTCACAGATTGGACCGACAACATCGAAGCGCCCGGAGTCCAACTTTTCGTCCGTGTCATGAGCATCGTTGTTGCCGATGACCTGAATATCGTGGTCTGCTCCGTATAAGCTCGGCCTCAGGAGGTCGTTCATGCCTGCATCCACGATTACAAAATCGCGACGACCCGAACGCTTCTTATAGACACATTCGGTCAATAAACACCCGGCTGCACCGACGAGAAACCGGCCAGGCTCCAAAGCCAGTGGGAGTCCAAACGATTCATGCAGTGACCGCACTGCCGCAGCGAATTCGATTGCGGGAAGCGGGCGCTCGTGCAAGTACCGAATACCCATCCCCCCACCGATTCCGAGCCACTGTACCCCCTCTGCCCCGGATTCGATCACGTCACCGACCAAAGCGGCGAGCTTTGTCGCACCATCCGAATAATTGTCCGCATTTGTGATTTGCGAGCCGATGTGCATGCCGATCGCAAGCAGAGTAAGGTGCTGATGTTCGGTTATTCGCCGCGCAGTCAAGACGAGTTCGTCAGCCGGAATGCCAAATTTCATTCCGTGTTCGCCGGTCTGAGTGTACGGATGTGTGTCTGTGGTCACATCGGGATTCACGCGAATGCCGCAGTTGGCAATGGCACCCAGTTCCGCCGCCACCTGACCGAGTAGCTCGACCTCCCCAGAAGATTCGACGTTGATCAGCCCGACGCCGGCGTTGACCGCGTCTCTCAGTTCGGTTCTCGTCTTACCGACACCACTGAACACCACATCGGCGGCGAGAATCCCTGCAGTCTGCGTGCGGGCCAGTTCACCACCTGATACTATGTCCGCACCAGCTCCGAGGTCCCTCAGCAACCTCAGGACTGCGAGATTGCTGTTGGATTTCACCGAATAGAAGATGCGGTGGGGAATGTCGGCGAATGCACCAGTTAGCTCCTGATACTGAGCCCTGATGGCACCGGCATCGTAGACATAGGTAGGAGTACCAACCTCCGCTGAGATACCGTGCAGTAACTCAGCGGGCAAGCTCAGTACGCCTTCGCCCACACTGCCTCTACTTCGGAATCGGCACCGCACCAAACGCACTTAGTGGGACTTGGATCGGACCGGAATTCAGCGTCCGGCAGTACGCGCACCGCCGCCTTGGTCCTGTCCTTGATCGCCATCTCGCAGCTCTCACTGCCGCAGAATCCCCCGTAGGCAAATCCGCCGTCCCCATCAATCAGCTCAATGAGCTGCTCCTTCGTGATACCTCTGACGGAGTTCTCATCACGCCTCTGGCGAGCCGCAGCGAGCAGACTAGCCTGGATCTCGTCTAGGGTCGCTCGCACATCGTTCACAACAGCGTCGAACTTCACCGGAACCTTTCCGCCTGTTCTACGAGCCAGCATTACTTGCTCGGCCGCCACATCTCGCGGACCGATCTCCAGACGAACGGGCACACCTCGGGACTCCCACTCATAATATTTCGCGCCGGGTTTCATTTCTTCTCGATCATCCAAATCGACGCGGAAACCCGCATCCTTCAACGAGGTCTCTATCTTCCCACCAACCTCGAGGACAACTGATTTCTCTTCTTTGGTCTTCCAGATAGGGACGATGACAACCTGAATCGGAGCAAGCCGCGGCGGGCAAACCAGCCCCGTGTCGTCGCTGTGGGACATGATCAATCCGCCAACCATGCGAGTGGAAACACCCCATGACGTGCTCCACACATAATCCAGGCCTCCATCAGCAGTCTGATACTGCACTTCGAAAGCTTTGGCGAAGTTCTGCCCCAGATGATGGGTCGTTCCTGCCTGCAGGGCCTTGTTGTCCTGCATCATCGCCTCGCACGAGTAGGTGTACAGCGCTCCGGCGAACTTCTCTGATTCAGTCTTGACACCAGTTATGGGCGGCATTGCCATCCAGTCTTCCATAAACGTTCTATAGATGTCCAGGATGAGTCGCGCTTCAGTTTCCGCCTCGGCATCGGTGGCATGCGCTGTGTGACCTTCCTGCCACAAGAACTCAGTTGTACGCAGGAAGAGTCGCGTACGCATCTCCCAGCGAACGATGTTCGCCCACTGGTTCAACAGCAAAGGCAGGTCTCGGTATGATTGAATCCACTTCGCAAACGATGCGTAAATGATCGTCTCTGAGGTGGGCCGGACCACCAACGGTTCCTCGAGTTCCTTTCCGCCGCCATGAGTGACAACGGCGCACTCCGGTGAAAAGCCCTCAACGTGTTCTGCTTCCTTTGCTAGAAAACTCTGAGGGATGAACAACGGGAAGTAGGCGTTCTCATGACCTGTGTCCTTGAACATCCGGTCTAAAGCGCCCTGCATGAGCTCCCATATGCGATAGCCTCGTGGCCGAATCACCATACAACCGCGGACCGGTGAGTAGTCCGCTAACTCGGCCCGCATGATCACATCATTGTACCACTGACTGAAATCCTCAGCCCTCGCAGTTATCTTCGCTTCCTTCGCCATATTCTTCAGCCTGATCCCATCCCGATGCGCCGACAGGGTCCCCGGTTCTCCATTTTTCACCGTGGTCCTGGGGCTAGTCCAATAAGACGTTCTCCAACGATTCCAGTGCCACTTTCTCTTCTGTACCGGCGGTGAGATCTCTCACAACCGCTTCACCACTATCACGTTCGTCCGGTCCACATATCACAGCATACTTCGCAGGCCGTGACGCAGCGAGCTTCAGTTGTTTTGCTATCGATTGCCGCTTGAGCGCATATTCGACTCGCAGACCACTCATTCTCAAGCGTTGCCCCAGACCGAGCACAAAAGCTATGTCTTCGCCGGAGACCGCTACCAAAAACACATCCACTTGCCTCGATAGCTCCGGCAAAAGGTTGCGGTCGCGGAGCAATTCACCGAGTACGACATCTCCCATGCCAAACCCTATTGCAGGTAGGTCGACTCCACCAAGCGCACTCAGGAGCCCATCGTACCGCCCACCACCACAAATGGCACGCAACGAACCGCCGCAATCGAACAGCTCGAATACGATGCCCGTGTAATACGCCAAACCCCTAACGATTCCAAGATCAACATCGACGAAATCGCCGAGCCCCATCGACTCGAGAGCCTTCACACACTCGGTTAGACCTTCACCGGCCTCGCTACCCGAGGGGGAATCCGCCAATGCCTGCTGCACTGCCTCAAGCCCTTTGATCTCTCCAATCGACAAGACGTCGTTGGCGGCATCGGTTGTCAGTCCCGTCACTTTCGCGAGGCTGCCAGCGAGCGTATCACGGCGCGATCTTTCTAGTTTATCGATGTGTGCAAAAGCTTCTGGAGCCTGTTCTTCAGTAAGTCCATGGCCGTCGAGGAGAGCCCGGACGATTCCGCGGTCGGATATTCGAGCTTTAACATCGCCGGCGCTCAATCCGCATGCCCGCATGATGTCGATGGTAGCAGCGATCAGCTCTGCGTCGGCGAGCGGCCCCGACTCGCCGATGATATCCATATTGAGCTGGTAGTGCTCCCTGAGCCTGCCGCGTTGCGGCCGTTCGTAACGGAGCAGCTGCGGAATCGAGAACCACCTTATCGGTTTCTTAAGAGCCTGGGCACGTGCCGCAACCATTCGCGCTAGACTCGGCGTCATTTCGGGACGCAACGCTACCTGCCTCCCACCCTTATCCTCAAAGGTGTAAAGCTGCCCGACAATCTCTTCTCCGCTCTTCTTGACGTAGAGTTCGAGCGGCTCGAGCGGAGGTCCCTCATATTCCTGGAATCCGTAACGTTGAGCAACGTCCCGCCACACCGAGAAGATATGGTTTCGTAGCGCGGTGTCTTCCGGGTAGAAATCTCTAAATCCGGGTAACCCTTGAACTTTCATGGGCGCAATCTACCCGAGCGGCGCAAAGCCGGGCAACAGTGCTAAGGCATCGCCAACGGTGAAAAAGGAGCCAGTCACCACCGCCGTACCAGCCCCACGTTGAACAGCGGCAAGAGCGACTTCAAAATCAGGCTCGGCACTCACGTCGAGCCCTGTTTGGGCCACCATTCGCTCGATATCCGGCAGGCGGTCGCACGGCATTGACGGAGCAACTGTCAGCCACATGGAGTCTGTCGCCGCTTGCAACATCGGTAGAGCGAATTCCCAGTCTTTGTCTCCGACCATTCCAACCAATGCGCGGATCGGCCTTGGAAGCTTCGACTGCCGCATCTGACCCACGAGTGCTTCGATGCCTGAGCGGTTGTGCGCCACATCAAAGAGCCACTTGCCACGCCTGTCGAACCGACCGGGTACATACGCTGACCCGATCCCATCCCTTATCTCTGACGGGCCTGGCCTCACATGCGACGGTAACTGTCTCAACACCGCATCGGCAACAGCCGCGTTGCGCCGCTGAAAAGAACCGACCAACGTCATCGGTCCATCGTACATGAGTTCTGCCGGGAGTTCGACTACCGATGCATCGCGTGCCTTGGCGCTTTCACGCAGGAGCTGCGCGAGCAGAGGGTCCCGTTCTCCGACCACGAATGGCGTCTTGGGCTTTGCAATTCCCGCCTTCTCACGCGCAATCTCCTCGAGAGATGCACCCAAGTATTCCGTATGCTCGAGGCTAACGTTTGTGACCGCACTCACGAGCGGCGACACCACGTTCGTGGCATCCAGGCGTCCCCCAAGGCCTACCTCTACCACGGCGATCTCAGCGCCGCGCGCCGCAAAGTCTGCAAACGCGATGGCAGTGGTCGCTTCAAAGAAGCTCGCATCGCAAGCTTCGATCGCCGACCGCATGCGGTTGGTCCACCCCATAAATGCTTCATGCGAGATGGGAGAGTCGTTGACAACGATTCTCTCCCTCAAGTCAACAAGATGGGGAGAGGTATAAAGAGCGGCATTCAGACCGGAACGCCTGAGCGCCGCATAGACCATGGCCGCAACCGATCCCTTGCCGTTTGTACCACCAATGTGAACCGAGAAGAAGTGCCGCTCTGGATTGCCCAGGGTCTCGAGAAGCATATGGGTCGGGCCCAGCGACCACTTCTTCTTGCCTGCGGTACGAGTGGATAGGAAACGTACGGCTTCGGAAAACGAAAGACTCAGGCGCTGGCCTCCACCTGTTTCAAGCCCTTCATCATTCGCAGGAGACTGGCAGTTGTACTCTTCAACTCACTGCGTGGCACAACGCGATCCACCATCCCATGTTCCACTAGGAACTCTGCCGTTTGGAAGCCCTCGGGAAGATCCTGGTTAATCGTCTGCTGAATCACTCTTGGGCCGGCAAAGCCGATCAGGGCATTGGGCTCTGCCAGGTTCACGTCACCGAGCATTGCGTACGAGGCGGTCACTCCGCCAGTTGTCGGATTGGTCAGGATCGAAATGAACGGGATGCCTTCTTCCCTGAGGCGAGAAATGGCCGCTGAGGTCTTTGCCATCTGCATCAAACTTAGCACACCCTCTTGCATCCTCGCACCTCCCGACGCCGACACTATTACCAATGGAGCTTTCTTCTCAAGAGAGCGCAGTGTAAGACGAGTGGTTTTCTCACCGACAACTGAACCCATGGAGCCACCCATGCAGGCGAACTCCATCACACCAATGTTGACATTCATCTTGGTGATCTTCGCATGCCCAGTCAGAATCGCATCGTGTGATCCAGCGCGCTTCTCAGCCTTCGTTATTTTGTCCGCGTAGCCCTCGAACTTGAGTGCATCCAGCGACCGAAGATTGCCATACAACTCGACAAAGCTGTTGGTGTCAGTCAAGATCTCTATATAGCGACTTGCCCCTATACGACGGTGAAGGCCGCATTCCGGGCATACCTGCAGCAGGCTCTCGAACTTGTCCGACAGGTCCACAAAACCGCATTGCGCGCACTTTTCCCAGGCATCTTGTGGGATCTCCGAGCGTTCCCTGATTGACTGGCGATGCTTGCGTTCTTTCCGAAACCAGGCCATGTACGTTCCTATTGAAAACGCGGTTGGTGGCCGTCAGAATCTCCGCATGACGGCGAGCAAGTCAGCAATCTCGCTGAGGCTGGGCCAACGCGCCACCCCTCGGGACATTTGGTGCGGTATGGCCGGCGTAGCCGCTCTCCTCAAATGAGATGATCTCACAAGGACACACTAGGCAACTGCATGACCAGCACCACGGGATTCCCACTCAACTCGAAGAACGAGCGCGACCAGCATCATGCATGTGAGGATGAAAGATCCGCCGTAAGAGAAGAATGGGAGGGGGATACCGGTAATTGGCATGATACCGATGGTCATACCTACGTTTACCAAGACGTGCGTCGCGAACACTCCCGCTACACCGAAGACAAGTAGGCTGGAAAAAGGATCCGATGTGCTGCGGGCAACCCTGATGATTGCGAGGATCAACGCGGCAAACAGGCCCAGCGTTAAGATAACGCCGACAAATCCGGCTTCTTCACCAACGACAGAATACACGAAGTCCGTGTGCTGAGCGGGTAGGAATGCCAATCGTTTTTGCGTACCGGCCGTGAACCCTTCGCCGATCAATCCGCCCGACCCGATCGCGATCTTGGACTGGATGATGTGCCATCCGGTCGCCCGGGGATCGATTTCAGGGTTTAGAAAGGACAGGAGACGATTCTGCTGATATGGTTGAAGCTGCTGCCACAGTCCCAGCGCCCCGACTCCCATTACCGCGTTCACGAGCCATACCGCAACGCCCTCCAGCACATACGGCCGGATCCACACCAGAAATAGGGTGAGGAACACGATCCAGATTCCCCAAGATAGAGTCGAAAACGCCAACACCAAACTGACTATGGGAGAGGCCAGTAAGAGCAGAAGTGAAGGCTTTACTCCTCCCCAGTAAAGGATGGCGAAGAGAGTGGTAAAGAACACGATCGCACTGCCTAAGTCCGGCTGAAATCCGACAAGGAGGAAAGGCACAGCGGCGACAATGCACAGTGGAATTGCTTCGATTACCGTCGCTGGAGGATGCCTTCGTTCGCCAAGCATCTTTGCCAACATCAAGATCGTTGCGATCTTTGCTAGCTCCGCCGGCTGCCCCAACCGCACCCCTCCGACAGATATCCATGACTTGGTTCCGGCAGCTGTCCCAGCTCCTACGCCGACCACCAGTGTGACGAGCAATAGTAGAATCACTGCCCCGTAAAAGAACGGTGTGCCCCACTCCAGCAAACGAGGAGATATCCGAAAGACCAGAACGCCGGCGATGACTCCTAGCCCAAGCCAAACAACCTGCCGTTTCCACACGTCGGAGACGGCTGTGACTACATCCGTTTGCCCCGCTGAGTAGAGCGTGATCAGCCCCAGCAAGATCAGGAGCAGTGTCACAACCAGCAAGGTCTTATCCAGGCGCTGCACGTGCTGCTGTCTCCTACGGACGTTGTGGAACCGCTGGTTGGGGCATGAGCGACCGCGACTGAGGAACGGAGTCGGCCGGCATGACAAAGTGCGGAAGCGCAGCACCCTCACCAAGCAGATACCTCGCGATGATGCGGTTCACGAACGGCGCGACCGTTGATCCATGTTCCGCGTGTTCCAAGATTGCCGCGACGACGATTTCTGGATTGGCAGCCGGGGCAAAGCCAACGAACCATCCATGGTCCAGTCCCTGTGCGTTTTGGGCGGTTCCGGTTTTTCCAGCAATCTGCAATGCTGCGACCTGCGCAGCTGCCGCAGTTCCCGTTTCGACGACTTGAACCAGAGACTCGCGCAAACCTTCCAGATCTTCCTGTGCGAGCCCCATGTACCGTCTCTGGGTCGCGCCTCCTACAACCAGACGTAACTCCGGGGCCGAGCCATCGCGGTTCGCCAACATTGAGTAGAAACGCACCATATTGCTGACGCTCTGTGAGTTCTCACCCTGGCCTATCGAGAGATTCAGAGTCACGCCCGAGGTCCACCCCCTGGGACCATAGCGGCGATCGTAGTATTCGGTCGAAGGAGGGAAATGGGGAGACCGTTCATCAGGGAGATCAATCCCTGACGGTTCCAAGAACCCCATTTCTACACCATCCTGCAAAAGGTTCTCGAGGCCGATGAGAAGCCCGAGTTGATAGAAGTACACGTCACACGAATGTTCAATGGCCTCTCGGAGCGTAGCATGCCCGTGCCCCGCTTCGTGCCAGCAACGAAAATACCGGTTGCCGTAGAGCATTCCCCCAGAGCACGGTATATCCATGCGACTGTCGAGGCCGACGAGTCCGCGTTTCAAAGCACTCGCGGCAACCGCCAGTTTCCACGGTGAGGCCGGCGGGTAGAGCCCCTCAATCGCCCGGTTGAAGAGTGCTTGCCCTCCAGCGTTTAGAAGGGCATTCCAATCGTCCAGCTCCATCCCGCCCACAAACAGGTTGGGGTCGAAAGTCGGAGCAGAGTAGAGCGCAAGAACTCCGCCGGAGCGTGGGTCTGCCGCCATCACCGCCCCACGCCAACCCTCCGGGAACTGCTCCGCCACGAACTCCTGCAGTTCGATGTCTAGCGAGGTGCTGATCGTGTCCCCTTGCTTCGGCTGAAGAGTGGAACCATCGGCCACTTCGCGCACCGTACGGCCCAGGGCATCCACCTCTATGTACCGTAGTCCCCCTGTCCCGCGGAGCACGGCATCGTACTGCCGCTCAAGCCCATCCCGTCCCACGATCTCACCGCTGCGAGCTTCTGGATATGCCTCTGGATTGGAAAGCTCCTCCTCGCTGATCTCACCCACATATCCGACCACATGAGCGGCTATCTCGCCGAAAGGATACCAACGTCTCGGTTCGCTCTGAATGACGACTCCAGGGCTGACGATCCGCCTTTCCTCAAGTGCTGACACCAGTTCGAATGAAGCGTCTCTGCGCACGATCGCAGGTTCATGATTCCTTCTCCGGTACCGCGCGACTACCGCGTCAATCCGTGCTGAGTCGAGATTCGCTATGGACGCAATGTCTTCCAGCGTGGCCCGCACAGCCTCGGCCGATTGACCCGTTACCGCAATTGAATAACCTGGAATATTGTCCGCTAAAACAACGCCGTTCCGATCAGTTACGAGCCCTCGCGGAGCCACGAGCCTCACGGGTCGCAAGCGGTTCTCTTCAGATTCCAGACGGTACCGGCTCGAGGAAAGAACTTGCACCCGAAAGAATGCCAATACGAAAACTCCAAAAACCACGATCACGGCAACTCGAGCTGCGTCGGCGCGGCGGCCAACCTCGTGTCTATGAAACCAGCTCATTCACCGATCCGCACGTGCAGCCATTTCCGGAATACGAGCAGCACAACAACTCCCGAGACCGCTGTTGTGAAAGCGTGTATTGGGGACCAGTATCCAAGCTGCCAAAGGAGTTCCGAACCTTGCGCGTGTCTTCCGACAAGCCATGTCAGCACGTCACGGAGCCAGACCCCGAAAAAGAATAGAGCGGCGTTGACGTACAAGTTGT
>JBDGYW010000087.1:0-13765 GCA_039588935.1 Gemmatimonadota bacterium
CCAAGCAGGCCGCACGGGCTCATTTCCTATTCAACGCAATAGGCGTTGTGTTGGCGCTCATTGCATTCAGGCCGTTGCTCCAGATGGCTGACTGGATCGTCCCGGGTCAGGTTTTGGGCAACGGGAACGCTGGCGGTTTTGATATCGCCGCAGCACTGGCCTTCTTCCACTCCATATTCAACATTGCCAACACAGTCATCCTCGTGCCGTTCGTGACCCAAATCGCGTGGGCCGCGACCAGGTTGACGGGCAAGGCTAAGGAACACGAAGCGGTCGGCCTCCTTTTCCTCCACCCCGGCGTGATGACCTCAACGACAATGGCCTTGCACGCTGCGCGGAACGAGCTAGGCCGCATGCTCGAGGAAGTCCAGTCCATGTTTTCTCGTATCATGACGATCATTGCTTCTCCCGATGAAAAGATGGGCGCCACTGCTGATGCAATTCTCGGATCGGAGCAGACGGTTGATTACCTGGAAAGGGCAATTACCGAATACTGCGTCTCGATTGCAAAAATGGAGATCTCATTCGATCAGAGTCGTGAACTGGCGGGCATTCTGGGAGCTGTCGGTGACGTGGAACGAATGGGCGACCACTGTGAATCGCTGCTCAACTTGCTCAGGCGTCGTTACGACAAGGAGGTCGATTGGAGCGAAGAGGCCACGAAGGAACTCTCCGAGATTGGCTTTAAGGCCAACGCCTTCTTGGAGTTGCTCAGGGTCAACCTCATCACACCTCTCGCGGATCTGATGCCTCGGGCGCGAGAAATCGAGGAGATGGTCAATCAGACGCGAAAGCGGCTACGCAGCAGCTATGTCAATCGCCTTCGCGACGGCTCCTGCTCGATGGACCACGGACTGATTGTGATCGACATGCTCACCAGTTTCGAAAAGATCGGCGACCACTCTTACAACGTTGCCCAGATGCTGGCCGGAGAGCGGTAGCAGGATTCTGCGACTCGAAAACCGACCCAACGTGAAACGCCTCGAGGGATATGCACGTCTTGCCTATTCAAAGGGGGCAATACGCGCATGATGGAAGACCAGCTCATCCAACGTCACCGCGCCATCGCGATCGTGGCAGTTGTTGCCATCGTGGTGTGGGGCGCGGCCGGTTTTCTCGACCGACTGGGTGATGGACGATTCGACCCGCTCTTCGAACCAGACTACACAATTCAGCACGTCCTTGAAGGCGGTACCCACGCCTTGGCGGGATTCCAGCGCGGCGACAGCGTGATCTCCGTCGAGGGAATCCCTGTGGTGGAACTCGGCATGTACTCCAGGTGGCCACGCTCACTGTCGCGGCAGCCCGGGGAGTTGTTGACAATGGTGGTACAACGAGACGATCGGTTGGTAACGGGTGACATAATTCTCCGGGAACCATCCGGTGGTAACTCGAAGCTGGTGCTGGGCGGTATGGTGATTCTGCTGGCGTTTGTGGGCGGCGGAATGTGGGCTCTGTTCTCCACGCGCAGCGTCCACGCCGTACGGCTGGTATACATTGGTCTGGCGCTGGGTGCCGCCGTGCCGGGTCCGTACTTAGGTAGCTGGGACGGAGTTGCCATGCACTTTCAGGTGGCTGTCCTAGTCCTTTGGACCCTGTTGCTGCTCAGATTCTTCCTGCTGTTTCCGAAGCCAAAGCAGGTAGCACAAAGTGGAATCGCCAATACTATGATCTTCGGGGCGTGGGGGTTGCTCCTGTTTACTCTCGTCCTCGAACTGGTCTTCCATCCCAGGTTCTACCACACGTTCGGCCCGCTCTACGGTCTCCTCATGTTCGTGTATTCGGTCCTTGCCGTGGCGGCGTTTGTTCACACTCTCATCAGGACACCAGCGGTAGAGAAACGTGTATCTGGCGTGAACATCATTCTCGTTGGCGTCGTCGTGGCGCTGGTGCCTACGATGGTTGCCGCTATCGACTGGATGTTTCTGTGGAACTTCGATATTCCCGGATCGAACTGGTTTCCCTTGATGCTCGGAGCGATACCGATTTTGATGGCTGTGGCTGTGAGAAAGCACGCGGTGCGGGAGGGTAACCCGGACTGTAGCCCAGGCTAGGTAGCTGCCGCGACGATCGCCTCGGCCAAGATCTGAGCAGCGTCGTAGACCTTTTCCCATTCCTCCATGGCATCGGCAACCACAGAAAGTTCGGTACACGCAACCACCAAAGCTCCGGCTCCCTGCTCCAACAGATGCTTCGCTGCGGCTTGAAGGGTCTCTCTCTCCGAGGATCCACATCTCCCCGCCTTGACTTCCCGAATTGTCTGCATGATGCGGTATTGTGCGCTCTCTCGGGGATACAGAACCGCCGCACCCATTCCCCGGAATTCCTCCTCATAAAGACCGGTGAGCCTAATCGCGTCGGACGCAAGGATCCCAATGATTCGCGAGGAAGGGGCATCGGACATGACGGCATGCGCTGTCAGCCGAATCATGTGAAGCACGGGAATGGACACTGCCGAAACAATCTCGTTGTGGTATACGTGCGCCGTGTTACATGGAATAGCCAGCAAGTCCGCACCGTGGACTTCGAGACCGCGCGCCATCTCACACAGAAACGGGCCGGGGCTCTCGCCGGTCCCGTCGATTAAGGCCTGGATCCGCGAAGGCACTCGCGGATTGTTGTCAACGATCATGTGGACGTGATCTTCATCGTCCCGAGCCGGTGTGGCCCGGATCACGCGCTGCATGAGGTCAACCGTGGCCTCGGGACCCATGCCGCCGATCACTCCAACCGTCCTGGGCTCAGCCACCAGGCACCTCCGCCGTTCCATGTAACGCGAGTAGGCTCGCGGTTCGTCCGCCCCGCCCTGAAACCACCTGTACTACTCTTCCGTATTATATCGCACAATACAACACATGAGAGAGCTACCATGAAAGGTACCGTCCTCGAGGTCGACGACGTCAGCCAATATCTGCCACTGAAAACACAATGGTTCCATATCCTCCTGGCGATCTCTGATGAGGCTCGCCACGGATCGGGCATCGTACGGTCAGTCCTGGAACAGACCGATGGAAAGCTCCGGCTCTGGCCCGCGACGTTGTACGGATCTTTGGAGGACCTCGTTGCACTGGGTTGGATCGAAGAATTGACCCAACACGGTGAGCGCCCCGAGGGCGAGAGCGAGAAGAAGCGCTTCTATCGCATCAAGCCGTCCGGCGCGCGCATCCTCGCCGCCGAGGCTGACAGACTTCAGGCACTGGCCCGCGCCGCATTGGACAGGGTCGGATCCGGCAATCTCGCGCGATGAGCCGCCTGACGTACCGGTTTCTACTGCGGCTACTGCCGTCCAGGTTCCGTACTGCTCACGCCCTGGAAATGGAAAGTCTGTTCGCCGAGGCGCTCGAGGACGGCGGCCGTAGACGCGGCCTCGCCCGGCTCTGGGGATGGTTCCGCGGTGCATTTGACGTCTTGTCTCTCGCGATCCGACTGCGGCTGACGCGGCCCGGCGGGAACGCACCACAACAACACAAGAGAAATTTCATGGATGCATTTGTTCAGGACGTCCGAGTTGCATTTCGCAATCTTCGCACGCGGCCACTGTTCACGTGTGTCGCCGTTTTGACGCTCGGCCTCGGCATTGGCGCCAACACCGCGGTGTTCAGCGTCGTGAACGCGATTCTCCTATCCGGTGTGCCGATCCGGGCGCCCGAAGAACTGGTGGAGGTCTACACGAGTGACGGCGGCGGCGGTTATCCGTATAGCGTCTCTTCATACGCGGACTACGCAGACCTTCGGGCGAGGACCGATCTTTTCAGCGGCGTGGCCGCGTACGAAGCGTTCTTCGCCAGGCTGGAGACGGAGGAAGCCACAGAGGCCGTATGGGGAGAAGTGGTTTCCTACAACCTGTTCACCTTACTGGGGCTCGAGCCGGCAGTGGGACGCTATTTCGTACACGAAGAGGGTCAGACGCTCGGGACACACCCTGTTGTCGTATTGGGTTACAGCTTATGGCAGCAACGCTTCGGAGGTGACTCATCCATCGTGGGGCAGTCGATTCGCCTGGGTGGGCTTTCATACACTGTCGTAGGTGTAGGATCGGAAGAGCTGCAGGGCTTCACTGCGCCGGGATTCAACATGGACATGTGGATTCCGTACATGATGGCTCCATTCCTTCCCATGTTCGGCAACAATAGAGACCTGCTCAACTCTCGAGGAAACCGCAGCATCTTCATCAAAGCTCGGCTCCGCCCCAGTGTTGACATCGACCAAGCAAGAGCCGCACTGGCCACTCTATCAACACAGTTTCAGGAAGCGTATCCGGAGGATTGGGAGGATCGCGAATTCAACCTCCTCCCAACTGAGGATGTGGCAATCCATCCGCTAGTCGATACGGTGCTCTACTCGGTGGCCGGAATGCTGATGACCGTGGTGGGACTCGTTCTACTCATTGCCTGCACAAACCTGGCTGGACTTCTTCTTGCGCGTGCGGCCGATCGGAAGAAGGAAATCGCCATCCGCCTGGCACTCGGTGCCCGTCGCAGCCAACTGGTAAGACAGTTCTTGACCGAAACCATGCTGCTCGGCCTCATAGGAGGCGGCGCCGGACTTGTGATTGCTCACTGGTTGCTCCAAGCATTGGTCGGATTCCAACCGCCCATACCCGTACCGATCAACCTCGACGTGGCACTCGATCAGGCAGTACTGCTCTTCACACTCTCAATCGCTGTGTTGGCCGGTCTGTTCTTTGGCCTGCTGCCCGCGCTTCAGGCCACGAGGCCAGACGTGGCTCCGACACTCAAGGACGATGTAGGAGCCGGAATCGGCAAGCAGAGGCGTTTCAATCTCAAGAACGGGTTGATAGTTACTCAGGTGGCCATCTCAATGATCTTGCTGCTTGGTGCCGGCTTGTTCATCCGCAGCCTTCAGGGAGCACAGGACATCGACCTCGGCTTCTCGCTGAGGGAGGGAGGGATCGTGTGGGCCATGATGGAAGTGAGCGGCATCGAACGTGAGGAGTGGGAAGGGATCGCGTCCACATTGGAGGAGCGGGCGGCGGCAATACCCGGCGTCGAGCAAGTCGCAACGGCCGAGATACTGCCTCTGGGCATCGGATTCCAGACACGGAACATCGACATTCCCGGGGTCGATCCGCCACCCGGCGACGACTATCACAACATCGGGTTCAACCTGGTATCGCCGGCATACTTCGATGTGATGGAGATCCCGATCATCGCCGGAAGGGGCATCGGCCGTGAGGACCAGGAGGGATCGGCTCCCATCGTAGCGATAAGCGAGACTGCCGCCAGACGGTACTGGCCGGGTGAAAACCCGATCGGCAGCGAGATCATCACTCCGCTCAATGAGCGGGCGTATCGTATCGTCGGAGTGGTGAAAGACACCAAGGTCTGGACTATCGGTGAGGAGTACCGTCCATACATCTACTTCGCCAGAGCTCAGAATCCCACCAGCAGTATCATGTTGGTTGCTCGAGGGGGGATCCCCGAAGCTCAGATCGTTGGGGGACTGCAGAGCCTGGTGCGGGAAGTCGATCCTCGGTTGGTCATAATGGACTCCAAGACGATGACGGAGCATCTGTCCGTGATGCTGTTTCCACCCCGAATGGCAGCACTCCTGCTCGGTGTGTTCGGACTGCTGGCGTTGGTGCTGGCGAGTACCGGGCTCTACGGCGTCGTAGCTTTCACTGTCTCGAGGCGCGTCCGCGAGGTTGGCATCCGAATGTCCCTCGGCGCCGACTCTGGTTCCGTCATCAAGATGGTGCTGAAGGGCGCAATGGCGCTGGTGCTTATCGGCGGGGTCATCGGCCTAGCCCTCACGGTTGGGCTGACACAGCTCATATCGCAGTTTCTTTACGGCGTGAGTGGCCTGGATCCCGTCACCTTCGTGGCCGTGCCTCTCGTGATGGCGGCGGTGGCTCTTCTTGCAGCCTTCCTGCCCGCGCGCCGAGCCAGCCGAGTGGATCCGGTGGAAGCGTTGAGGGCCGAGTGATAAGTCACCTGCGGTCCCGGTCTCCCGAGAACTAGTCTTGCGGGACTAGCCCGAGGCTAGCCATGTGCCGGTTCAGTCGATCGAGAAAGTCCAGAGAGCGGCCCGGCTCGGTCGGCGGCTTGAGAGGTTCACCAATCCCAAGCAGGTGTTGACAGGAATGAGTCAAATCGTTGTCATACAAGGGTTTGCAGCGCATTCACATCAACGGTCATCGTGGTTTGACGTTCAGTCATACATGCGGTGTTGCGTGACTGCAACATCGGGATCGGAACGAAGGCTATTCGCTGTCGCGTTTCGTCCGGTACCGTCGGCTGGCTTTCCATCCTTATGCTGATGCGAATTCACGTCCTCACGCATTAGCCGATAACTTCGCCGGCCTGAGGCGTGCAGGTGTACGATAATCTCGCCAACCAGCCCTAGTGCTACCGCCTGGATTCCTGTTACCAAAAGCAACACACCCAAGAGCAGGAGTGGTCGATCGGCAATTCCCTGACCATGCATGCGCTGGTAGAGGAGGACAGCTAGTACACCGCCTCCCAAGGTAGCTAGCGTACTTCCGAGCAAGCCAAAAAACCTGAGAGGCTTCTCCGTGAACCTCAGCAAGAAATACAGGCCGAGGAGGTCGATCAGTCGACTCAAATAGACGCTGGGTCGGTAAACCCTGGTGGACGTGTCGTTCTCATGTTGCGCCACATCAACTTCGTTCACAGCATAACCTTCGCGCTTGGCCAAAACCGGAATGAAACGCCAGATATCCCCGTACAACGGTAGCTCCAGCAAGACCTCACGACGCATAGCGCGGACTCCACAGGCAACGTCGCGGATTCGGTTGCGAGTCAGACAGCCAAGTAACACATGGAATGCCTTGCCCTGCAACCGATTGAGCAATGCATCCCTTCTTGGCCACCTGCGACCGTTAGCCACATCTGCTCCATCCTCAACCGCTTGGATAAGGTCGCCGAGTGATCTGGCTGCCACCCGGCGGTACGCGGGCAGGGTTACGATGATAGGTGCTCGGCAGCGAGCGGCTGCAAGCCGGAGAAGTGCCGATTCTCCCATCGTCTGACCTACTCGGAGCACACGAATTGGGTGCCCCATGGCTACCAATTCCACTAGAGGCTCGGTGAGCGGTCTACACCATGGTTCTCCAACAAAGATAAATTCGAGCGAACGTCCCGACTCTCTTATCGGGCGCGAGTATTCGCGGTAGAGGTCCGCGAGATTCTCCGGGCGGTCAGTTATCGCCACAATCACTGATACGTCGGGGACTCCGCTCGCCTCTACCGGTTCGGGCCGCTGCATCTCCACAGGCACCGTCAGATCCTCTCCTCGCGGACGAGTGGCAATTGCTCTTCTCGGCCCCTCCTGTGTTCCCACAGGGCCACTTCTGCTATTAGTCCAAGCATCAGCAGGTAACCGGCTAGGCCGAGCCACAGCAGCGCAGCTCCCGGAAGGACGACGGCGTTCGCACTCTGAGGAACGAATCCTATGGCAGCCACCACTGCCGCCGCACCGAGTGCTGCCGCCAATGTCAGTGCAACCAGAGCGCCGAGAGCCATCATCGTCAGGGGGCGTTCGCGAAACGACCAGATCATCTTGATTGTAAGCAGATCGGCCAGGACCTTGAGGACGCGCGAGAGTCCATATTTGCTGATTCCATGCTTCCGCTCATGATGCTGCACTGGGATCTCGACAATGCGCGCTCCTGCGGTGGCCGCTGCCACGGCCGGTATGAATCGATGCATATCCGAATACAGGTTCAGGTGCTGCAATAACTCTGCGCGATATGCCTTCAGAGTACACCCGGTATCATGTACCTTGATTTGAGTAATCCATCGAATCAGGCAGTTCGCGATCCGTGAGGGGATCGCGCGGGTGATCAGCTTGTCCTTCCGTCCCAGCCGGTAGCCGGCAACCAGGTCATATCCTTCCTCGATCTTGGCTGCTATCCGCGGTATGTCTCTCGGGTCATTCTGCAGATCACCATCCATACTCAGCACCACATCGCCCCGTGCGTGATCGAATCCGGCCTGCATTGCCGTAGTCTGTCCATAATTGCGGGCAAGCTGAACCAACCGGATTCGGGGATCACGGGCGGCAATGGAATCGGTGATCGCCGCCGTGTCATCCGAACTACCGTCGTCCACGAGCACCAACTCCCAAGAGGAGTACTCAGCCAAACCCTCAGCTACAGCAGCAACCAACGGAGCGACGTTCTCCGCTTCATTGTACAGTGGCACCACAACCGAGAGGTTTGGCTCAGCAGGAGTCATGCGCCAACGCCCTTCTGCGCAAGTAGCATGGCTCCATTCCATCCTGCCACCGGTAATGATCGTTGCGTTGCCGCAACATGCCACCGTCCGCATGGCGTCCCATTCTTGGGCCTCCTCCCACGGATTAGACCACCTCCCACCGCTTCCGTTACACCAGGGTCCTACCGGCTATCCCGCAGTCCGGCTGAAGAACACAGCCACCCATTGCAAGGGGCAGACCAAACCCGCTTGCTGCGTAGGAAAGTTGAGGTAGTGGAACTTCAAGATACCGTCCTGACCAGTATGCTGTGGCTCTCATTCGGTGAATGCCGCCGGGTTGACAGCGGAAGGAGCCACGAGCGCATCGCGGAAGCCTCTCCGACTGTGAGCAGTCAAACCCACTCCAATTCCAGAGATCAGACTACCTGCGTTATGCTACCGCTCGGTACGGTTGCGATAATCGCCACATCGTGTTCCGTGCGCTTCTTCCGCACAAGGCGGACACCGGCACGCTGACAGGCGGGAGGACGACCAGTACCCTCAGACGACTACCGCTCGAGGCTCGCCGATGCGCAAGCTGTATCGCACGCCAATGATAAGCCACGTAGGGGCGCGATACAACGCATTCGAGCAAACAGCTGGTGTGTCAGAATTCTCAAGCCAAGGGCGGGACACCTCCACTGCTATGTGACACACTCGGGAGGGTGGATTTGGATTTCTAGCCCGCAGAGTCCCCACGTCCGCGAAGGAAGTCCCTGGTGGCTGCACTTCTTGTTCGTGTGGTCATCGAATGGTGAACAGAGTTCATTCGAAGTCGTCCAGCAAGTTGACCCCTAAGACCTCGATGCGTTTGTCACTACTCGTGTGCGCAACCCACGTCGCCGACACACGCGTTCCCCAGACTCTGTCCACCTCCACCAGGCTGTCTCCTACAGCACGTACAATCCAAACACGGTCAGCCGCTGAGGTGAAATCCTGTAGTTCCCGTGTGGTGCTGAGCAGCCGTTCCCCACTCCATAGGTCCACAGTGCCTGAGACCCTACTCACTAGCGTGAAGCGTGGATCAGTCCGATCCAAGTAGAGGGCACAATCCGTATTGAGATAGTGCTGCACGACTCCAAGTCCAACAACGACCACTTCTTCGCGTTCAGTTGACCGGATGTTGCGGTCGACATAGCTCGCCGCTGAAGCGAAATCCCAACGCGAATACCATGTTGGCGCATATGGCTCGAACACACCGGTTCTAAGGGACACCTCCTCGGAGCCTGCAGTCACAAGATGGTGTATGTCAAAATCTCGCGAGAGCGCGAACCCTGCGACACAAATCAATGCTACTGCGGGCTCAACTCGCAGCCTGAACCTTTCCCTGGCCCGTCGGGCACCCGCCTCAACAAGCTCCTTCACGGTGAGGATCATTGTGCAGAGGATGAAGGGATAGACGAAGAAGTGGTATCGAGTCGTCGCATAGGGCGAGTTCAGCATGCCCATAGCACACGCGATAACGATCAGGACAACCGCCGGGTGCGCAGCCATGCCGTCCGCCTTCGCCTTGGCATTGTGGACGAGCTGAAAGCCGAGAGCTCCAACACCGACCACCGCGAGCAACGGAAGCTCCTGAATCCATGGGCGCATCAACGGCGTCCAGAAATCCGGCCATCCAAAGAACGTGACTCGTATGGCGCCGAGGAGCGATCCGACTTCGGGCCCGAGTGCATCTTGCCACGTTGGGGATGTCGCAGCCCAGAAGAGCCAAGAACCCGACGCAAGAAAAGCTACCAGAACAGCGGAGTTCACAATGAGCCCGCAGTCACGAGACGGAGCACCATACCGAAACACAAGGATGCCGCCGAATGCGATTACCAGCACGAAGTTGTGGCCGAGTGCGGCGATCACGAGACATGCTGCCACTACGTGGCACATCTTGACCTGCGGCCAGCGAATGCGTATCGCCAACAGAACCGACGCTGCCGTTCCAAGGACCGTGAGGAACGCCCTCAACGAGACTGCTGGGTCAGAGCCGACACTCCAGAATGGAAACGTTGAGGTACGAAGTGTCGGCACTCCAAACGGAACGAAATCGCGAGGGAACGGATCAACAACCCCGGCTGTTCTCAGACTTGCTGTTTGCCACGCAAGGCATCCCACAGCTACAGCAACAGCCAGCAATGCATAGCAAGCCAGAGCGCGAAGTTGCAGGCGATCTCGTTTATAAATGGCGCCCATGACAGGAGCGAAGAGGAACGGTACCAACAGGACACCGAGTTCGTGAGTTAGGACTGCACAGACAACAAGTAGATGGGGCAGATACTGTCTCCATCCCGCCGCATTCTCCCGACGTACATCTAGCGCAACGAAGAACGCGACGGTCACGAACTGGAGCGCAGAATACATGCGAGCAAAGCGCGCGAACTCCACTTCCCACGAAGAAACCATCAACAACGCACATAAGGTTGCTGAAAGAACCTTCCCAAGGCGATTGTGTGAATACCAGTACATCAGAGCGACGGTGCCCATCGAGAAGATCACACTGGGCAACCTGTACGCTACGCCATTGTCTCCAAAGACCAGGATGCATCCTGCTGTGATGTACTGCACCAGCAGTCCACGCACGTAGTAACCGCCGCCGGGCAATTCCGGCAGTAACCGCTGCAGGATCGCTCGTACACTGGTGATGAAGTAATACTCGTCCACCGCGAGTTGCCTGCTGCCAAAAGCATCCAGGCGAGCATACACGCCGAGAGTGATGGCAGCAACTGCGGCGACGAGGAAGAAGACCCGCAGCGTGCGTTCGCTTAAGAGACACATGGTGGCCAAGTTAGCTTAACGCTCACACAAGCCGTTGCTCAATGGCTGGGCGACCCACACCCCCAGCCGTTGTAGACCGGAGTCGGGATAGAAACTGATGAATGTGGTGTCGCATTTTCAGGATACACTGACCGCCATCTACGTTCCCTGCATGCCGAACGGATACCCGATCGACTTCCCCGAGGTGGGAACCTTCGGGAGTCTTCTCCACTAGATCCACCAAGCAGCTCGATCCGTGGATTGCCTTGGTCTGCGCAACAACGATCATACGCTCTGGCACCGAGTGGTTCACCGCGTCCACACCTCCAACGAAAGCACCCTCTAATACAGTTCTGCAAAGATGCATTCCCTGCATGCTACCCAACATTTGACCGCCGCAGTCATCTGACCACGTCCTCACGGACTAGCGACGTATAGCAACTGCCGCCGAAGCAGTCAAGAGGCCCCTTGGGCGGACACCCCTACAAGTCGCAGACTAACGAAGCACACGCGCGATCACCATGATGCGCAGCAAACGCTTCTCAAGGCTTGCCATTCGAGCACCAAAACACTCAGGTCGGACAGATCTGACGCTTGGCCCCACATCGATGCTAAATTGGGGCATGATCTCCGGCACTTCGCAGCTGCAACGGCACTCTGTTCTCCACAGACTAGTCGCAGAACTAACGGAGTTGATCCGAGAGCAGTTCGAGTACCGAGAACTCCTCGTCGCGGTAACTCGCCGGGATCTGGTCGTGCGCTACAAGCAGAGCTTCATCGGGATCGGATGGGCTTTGTTCGTGCCGCTTATCACTATGGCGATCTTCTCGGTCATCTTCACGCGCGTCGTGAGGTTGGACACGGGTCTCCCGTACCCGGTCTTCGCCTATGCCGGGCTCCTCCCATGGACTATGTTCGCTTCGTCACTCCGGTTCGCTACGACGTCCCTCACCGGTAACACCACCCTCGTCACAAAGGTGTATTTCCCCCGCGAGATCCTGCCTTTTTCAGCTATTCTTGTTTCACTGGTCGATTTCGCAATTGCATCCCTGGTGCTTGCGGCGCTCATGGTGCACTACGGAATCGGCGTCTCGTGGGCCCTGTTGTTTCTTCCAGTCGTGATACTGGTCCAGGTAGTCTTCACGGCAGGCGTGGGTTTGCTGTTGGCTATGGGTAATCTATTCTACCGCGATGTGCGTTATGTATCCGACGTAGGAATCACTCTTTGGATGTTTTCGACCTCGGTAGTTTACCCCATTGACAGAATTGGCGGCCGACTCGGCGCGATTCTTACGCTCAATCCTATGACGCCAATCATCGACGCCTATCGATCCGTGCTGCTCGACGGGAAGCTACCCGATGGCGTTCCATTTGGCCTGGCTGCAGTTACGGCTTTCCTGATCTTGGCAATCGGATGGGTCGTGTTTCATCGAGCGGAATGCCGCTTCGCGGAGAGCATATAGTGCACTTGTCACATACCGCGGTCGACGAATCGCCCGACGACTGTTCCAGCGTCAGAATCTGCGGCGAAGTCACCTACGGAGACTCGGCACTTGGTTCCGAAGTGTACTGGTTCGACTTGCCCAAGGAACTGGCTCAATCGATCAGTGCGTCATCAAACGCGTGGCTTGTTCTACTCGCCCCGCTGGCAGCTACACTTGGCGAGTCTCTGAGCCTTCCGGCGCCGGTTGACGGGACACTGCTGACAAACATCCGAGAGGTGCTTCGCATCTGGGTGTCCTGGTATCCCAACCTCCAAGAAATAGCAATCGAGGCACCCGAGTGCCCGCCAGCGACCGAGTCGGCTGGAGAATCACGTGTCGCTTCTTTCTTCTCAGGTGGCGTTGATTCGTTATTCACCGTATTGCGCCACCACAACAGGCGGGGCACACCCACAACCGTTGACATCGACGATCTCATCTTCCTTGGCGGTTTCGACATCCCAGTCGATAGGCACGACACCATTACGCGCGTTGAAGGGCGTCTGGAGGCAGCGGCGGAGCAGCTCGGTAAGCGCCTGGTGACGGTTAAGACGAACGTTCGCGAAACCCGATTCCAACTAGCCGACTGGGAGCACCTCACCCACGGGGCGGCCCTAGCATGTGTGGGGTTGATGCTCGAGCCCAGGTACGCAAAGATCCTGATTGGCTCGTCCGCGGGATATCGCGACCTGCGGTTCTGGGGATCGCACCCGCTGGTCGATCCACTGTTTTCGACCGGAACCACCCAGATCGTTCACGACGGCCCCGCTTTCATGCGCGTGGAGAAGACTCAGTACGTAGCGCAGTTCGATCTGGCACTTGAAACGCTACGTGTGTGCTGGAAATCCGACTCCGGGAACAACTGCGGCGAATGCAACAACTGCATTCGCACGATGCTCGCGCTCGAAGCCCTGGGTGTGCTTTCGCGCTGTCCTGCGTTTCCCCAAGACGCTTTAGATATCGAGAAGGCGGGCCACGTCTATTGTCCGAACTCGTGGGACGTGCGCCAGTTCGGATACATACGCGACCTCGCCGCTGAGGTCGGTAGGTTCGACATCGTCGATGCCGTCGATAGCTCCCTGCGAGGATCGCAGACCCTGAAGCGGCGTCTCCACACCGTGAGAAGGCTCTGGAGCATCCCGTTCGTGCAACGCTCTGTGACCCGGCTGGAACGACATCTGATGTCTGGTTGGGTCACATGAGTGATATCCCCCGTTTGGTTCTCAACGGAGTCTGGAAGGAGTTCAGACTCGGTGAACACCATGATACGCTGCGCGATCTGATCCCTGAGATTACCAGGTC
>JBDGYW010000088.1:0-24665 GCA_039588935.1 Gemmatimonadota bacterium
AGCCCGTTTCGCTGTTCCAACGCCTCCAGACACTCGAGGCAATGACTAAGCACGGGTGGTGGCTCACCTTGAGCGGTCGATTGAGGGCGGCCAGAGATATCTACGAGGGCGTCTACATAGCTCCGTACCGGTCCGCGATCCACCGAGAATATCTGCGACAACGCGACCTGTTCCTGCTCTTGGGATTCTCCGAACTGCTGGGCGTTCCAAATCCAGTCGTTTTTTTCACGCTCGAATTGTACCCGGAACTGTTAGAGCAGTTTCACGAATGGCACCTACGAATGGGGATGGAGCAGCCGCCGGAGGGCGGTTTTCGATGCTGTTGAGGGTCTGCGGAGAATGATAGGTTCCACAGCCTTTCATGACCGGTTTGTTCTGTTCTTTGGCGGCAAGGGTGGAGTGGGCAAGACCACGATGGCCTCCGCGTTTGCGTTGCGGTTGGCCGATGCCGGGCATCGTACCCTGCTTGTGTCAACTGATCCCGCCCATTCGACGAGCGACATACTGGAGACGGAACTCGGTGCGGAACCGCGACCGGTGAGTGAGTGCTTTTGGGCGATGGAGATCGACCCCGAGCGCGAGGCCGACCGGTACATACAGGGCGTGAAAGATCGCATATCCGAGGCGACGGCACCCCGCCTCATGGCTGAGGTAGAGCGCCAGATAGACGTTGCGAGGGTTTCACCCGGGGCTGAGGAAGCGGCACTATTTGAGCGTTTCACCCTCATCATCGAAGAGGCGGAATCTCAGTTCGATCGGATCGTCTTCGATACGGCACCGACAGGACAGACTCTCCGTTTGCTGTCGTTGCCGGAACTCATGTCGGCCTGGATCAGCGGTTTGATCGGTCAGCGCAGGAAAGTGAACACGCTTGGGCGCATGTGGCGAAACGTTGCAGGCGCAGCCGCGGGCGACAGTCTGGCCGGCGAGGACCCTGTGCTGGAGGCGCTGGAGGAGAGACGTGCGAGATTCCGTCGCACTCGACAAATTCTGACGGATGCGACTCGTACGTCCTTCGTGTTCGTGGTCACTGCAGAGCGGCTCCCGATCTGGGAGACTGAGAAGGCAGTCAGTTCTCTGACGCATTACGGCGTTCCGGTTGGTGCGGTGTTCGTGAACCGGGTGTTGCCACGTGAAGCCGGCGGTGCGTTTCTTGAGAATCGCAAGGAACAAGAGGCGGAGTATCTGGATCGGATAGACCGAGAGTTCCGGTCTCTTCCGATTTGCCGAGTGCCGTTGATGGAAAGCGATGTGGTTGGTGTCGATGCCCTGCGGAGGCTGGCGATTTCGTATCTAGGAGAGACTGAGAGGAGGTAGCCCCTTGAGTGCGATAGTGCTGCTAGTGATTGGTGTTTCCGCATTCCTAACCGGATATCACTTCTACTCCCGCTACATCGCCCGTTGGATCTACCGCCTCGATCCGGACTTCAAGACGCCGGCGCACGAGTTCGAAGACGGCGTCGATTTCGTGCCCACCAACAAGCACGTGTTGTTCGGTCATCATTTCACATCGGTTGCCGGTGCGGCGCCAATCGTCGGGCCTGCGATCGCGGTGATTTGGGGTTGGCTTCCGGCCTTCCTCTGGGTCGTTATCGGCACGGTCTTCGCCGGGGCGGTGCACGACTTCGGTACCCTTTGGATTTCCACTCGGCACAAGGCTCAGTCGATCGGGACTCTGGCGGAGACCTTCGTGGGAAGCCGCGCTCGAGTGCTGTTTCTGTTGATAATCTTCTTCTTGCTCTTGCTGGTGAACGCAGTGTTCGCGGTCGTGATAGCGAACCTTCTGCTCAGCAACCCCGGAGCGGTGCTGCCGGTATGGGGCTCGTTGGTTGTTGCGCTCGTGGTCGGCATTCTCATCTATCGGACCGGAACTGGCATTCTGTGGCCGTCGTTGGGTGCTCTGCTGATTTTGTACTTGCTCATCTGGTTCGGCCAATACGCGCCGTTCGAGCTGCCCGATTTCTTCAACTTCTCTGCGACGCAGGCTCAACTGGATGCCGCAGGAGGCGATGTCAATGTTGCTGCAGCGGCGGCCCATACCGATGGTGTCCGCGCAGGTTGGGTGATACTCCTGCTGATGTACGCGTTTGTAGCGAGCGTGTTGCCTGTTTGGTTGCTCCTGCAACCTCGTGACTACGTAAACAGCCACCAACTGTTCGTGGCCCTTGGCATCATCTCGATCAGCATACTCGTCACGAATCCCGAGGTCGTCGCCCCGGCAATCAACCGCAGTCTGCCCGCGGACGCCCCCAGCTGGTTCCCGCTTCTATTCATCACCGTGGCGTGCGGCGCGATCAGCGGATTCCACGGGCTCGTTGCCTCTGGTACTTCCTCGAAACAACTCAACAGTGAATCCGACGCGCGTTACGTCGGCTATGGCGGAATGCTCGGTGAGGGCATGCTGGCGCTCACCTCCATACTCGCGGTGACCGCGGGGTTCGCGGTGTTCGTCGGCATTGACGGGTGGCACGAGCACTATGGTACGTGGGCTCGGGCGTCTTCCGGGGCAACCACGGCGTTCGTGAACGGAGTCGGGACGTTGGCGCAGGGGATCGGCATTCCACAGCAAGTGGCCGTGATATTCGCAGCGGTTGTGGTCATAAGCTTCGCGGCCACCACCATGGACACCGGCGTCAGATTGCAGCGTTACATAATCTCCGAGCTGGGAGCGCAATACCGCGTAAAGGCAATACAGAATCGGTGGCTCGCCACGGGCATCGCCGTGGCGAGTTGTGCGCTCCTCGCGCTGGGCATCGATCGCGGTGCTGGGGGGATGCGTCTCTGGCCTCTGTTCGGAACGACGAACCAGCTGACAGCCGGCCTGAGCTTGTTGGTGATAACACTGTTCCTCGTGCGCTTGCGTCGCCCCATCTGGGTGACGGTTGTGCCGATGGTCTTCCTGTTGTTCATGACGACTTGGGCAATGGTGGTGAACCTGATGGCCTATGTCAGTGACAGCCGGATGCTGTTGTTGGGCATTGGCGCGGCTATCTTCGTGCTCGAATTGTGGCTGGTGTTCGAAGCCGTCGTTGCGCTCCGCAGAGTCCTATCGAGTCGGGTGGATACGTAGGTGATTGCCTAAGATCGATTTCTGGCGTACGTTCGGGTTCTCAATAGAAGGGGGCACCAACGATCTCCGACTTCCCGCACAGCCCAGTGGGGTTTGGCCCTGAAGGCGAAGGGTCCACTTCGTCGACACTCGAGGAACAGCCGCAAGCCGCCCGCCTGCATGTCCGAGAGATGCGTGGCAACACTGCTGCGGTCACAGGGGGAGCGTCGGGCTTGGGGCGTGCAATCGGGCTCGAATTCGCGCGGCGCGGCGTCAATGTGGCGTTCAACTATGTCGAACTGAGTGGACGGGACATCTCCGCCGAAGCGATACTCACCGAAACCGCACTGCGTGCTCACGGGGTTCAGGTGTACTGCGAACGCTGTGACGTGCGCGATCGGGATGCCGTGGACGTGTTCGTTTCGAACGCGAAAGATCTGCTCGGTGGGCTCCATTACCTGGTGAACAACGCTGGCATCCATCACGATGGAGCGTTGTGGCGGATGTCCGATTCGGCCTGGCAGGATGTGTTGGACACCAATGTCACCGGCAGCTTCAACTGTCTACGCGCCGTTGCCAAGACATTTCGTGAACAGAGGTATGGCAAGGTTGTGAACATTGCGTCCCATCAGTTCACGCGACCCGGATTTGGCGTTTCCAACTATGTGGCAAGCAAGGCTGCTCTAGTCGGGCTGACAAAGTCCGCCGCGGTTGAATTGGGGCCATACAACGTCAATGTGAATGCTGTGGCGCCCGGATTCCTTCGCACCGAACTCGTCGACGCACTGCCGGGTCACGTTTTGGAGGAAGCTGAGCGCCGATCCGCTCTCTGCAGATTGGGTGACCCGGAGGACGTTGCACCGCTGGTGGTCTTCCTATCTTCGGACGATGCACGCCACATCACCGGTCAAGTTATCTTGGTTGACGGGGGCGAAACCCTCGCATAGCATGTAGCGCTGCGAATCACGATCCACCACACAACACCGTGAGTTGAGTATTGAGATGCCGGAGGGAAATGAACGCCGTGCTCGTAGGCTCGAGAGGGGTCGAATGAAGACGCCGTACCTCCCGATTCTCGCGCTCTTTGCGTGTGGCGGAGGTCAGCCAGACAGTGCAATCGAGCCTGAGACCGCACCGCTGCCGACGGCAGGAATCGCTGGCCAGGAAGTCACTGTGTACCCGCTGACGCTGGTCGTTTCTGAAGAATCCCTTGAATGGACCGAGTACTTGCAGCCGCGCCGGGATGCGTTAGACCGCGCGGACAGTTTGATCGCGACATTCCTGACCGAGCGCGCCCCCGAAGTCGCCTGGGTGTTGCCTCCGGAGCTGCGCAGGGCGGCGGGGAGAGCACCGGGGATGCTTGCGAACCCTGACCAGATTGGTACTGCGCTGCTTCGGAGCCCGATCGAACGGGTGCCGGATCCTTTGCGCAGTCAGTTGCGGACGCTCACCGGCATGGCTGGTGGACGACACGCGCTCATTCCCGCCAGCCTCGTGTTCCTCAGCGACTCGGGCGGCCTGGGGCGCGCCGACCTGACCTTGGCGATCGTAGACGTGCGGACTGCTAGAGTCCAATGGCGTACCGTTGCAAGCGGAAAGGGCGACGAGCCTTGGGCGGCGACTTGGAACGCGCTCAAATCATTGGTGCCTGGATTGCCGTGAAGAATTTGTCACCACTGCTGGGGACCGCGCTCGGTCACGAATGCCCTCGTTGTCACAAAGAGGTGGACCTGCCGTTGGGTGATTTTTGTCAGGACTGCAAAGAGACGATCACGCTGCGTGCGCGGAAAATCTCACGCTACGTCGCCCTCGGTACCACCCTTCCATTTGGTGCATACGTTTACCTTCGGTTGCCAGACGACTCGACGTTGCGGTTGGTGGGACTCAGTTCCGTGGTTGCATGGTACATCATTACGGGCCTGGTAACAAAGCGCATCCTGCTGGAGGCGCTCAAGTGAAGAGGCTAAGTGTGTGAGCAGCATTATTCATATATCCGATCTACATCTCGGTGGTGTTGCGGAGCCGGCCCTTCTCGAAGCCGTCCAGGATTTGGTGCCTGATCTGGAGCCCAAGGCCATCGTACTGAGCGGCGATCTTTGCCTACGCGCGCGCCACGGAGAGTTTCTGGCTGCGAGAGGCTTCATCCACGATCTGAAACGAACGGCGCCGGTAGTTGCGATTCCCGGCAATCACGATGTCCAATGGTGGCGACGTCCCCTGATCCCGTTTGACGGGACGGCGAAGTACCGGAAATACGTACAGTATTTCGGTCCGACACTCAACCCAACGCTTTCGCTCCCGGGTGTGCTCATTGCCAGCGTTCTTACCGCACACGGAATTGCGTGGGGATCGCTCACACCCCGACTGCGCGACCTCGCGGTGAAAGGGCATCTGCCGAAGAGCGAAGCGCAGCGGGTGAAGACCCTCTTTGACAAGGCAGAGCCGGAACAACTCCGGGTATTGGTGGTGCACCACAACGTCCTGAGAGGTGATCTCTCTGAGCGGACGGGCCTGGCTCGATGGAAACAGGCACAACAGCGAATTGTCGAATCCGGAGCTGAAGTCGTCCTGTGCGGGCACGATCACCAGGAATGCGCCGACGTGCTCGATGGCAAGGTCGTAGTCTCCTGTGCCGGAACCCTCTGCTCGAGAACGCGGGGTGGACGCCCGGCGGTGTTCAACCGCATTCGCTGGGACGATGACTCGATCCACATAGAGTTGTACAAGTGGGAAAGCGACCGCGGTCTGTTCAAGCGCAATGACGTACACGCATTCGCTCGCTCACCTCGCCGCGTCAAGGGAGGGGGCGCTGGGAACAAGGACTGAGACCGAGGCGCGGACTGCCGACGCGGCGCTTCTGACAAGCCGCCTCAGACGACTCGGTGTCCGAAGACCGATCGTCGTGCACGAGAATCGCTCCGTTATGGTGAGTATCGGCCGTTCGGGCCAACTCCGGGTCCACCGCGGGTATGCATACAGCTCCGATCGAATCCTCAGGGCTATCATCAAGTTCGTCAATGCAAAGAACCGGGCGGTCCGGTCGATTGCCGAGCGAGAAGTCCAAACCTTCTCAATCGATTTGTTTCTGGCGCCGAGAAGCGAACGACGCAGACGGATCAACTCCGGACGAGATCGAGAATTGCTGGAGGAACTCGAGACTCTCCACGCGCGCCTCAACACGGAGCTTTTCGGTGGAGAACTCTCGAAAGTCCCTTTCCGCATTTCTGAGCGAATGCGCACGAGGCTGGGTGAGGTGACGGTGGATCCACGATCGCCGCGTCTGGTGGAGATCACCATCAGCAGGCGGCATTGGGACCGAGACGGCCGCAATGAGGTTGAGAAGACTCTGCTGCATGAGATGATCCATCAATGGCAGGCGGAAGTTGGCTTCAAGGTCGATCACGGAGCATTGTTCAGAAAGAAGGCTAAAGAGGTTGGGGTGGCACCGGTCGCGAGGCGTGCTGTGGACCGGGCCGGCGCAACAACAGAGTGAAGGTTCTTCTGAAGGATAGGTGATTTGAGTGTCTGTGGACTTCTACGATTCTGAATCTCTGTTGAGCGAAGACGAACGCTCGGTGCGCGACACCGCGCAACGCTGGGTGGACGAGACTTTGATGCCGCACGTTGCCGATTGGTATCTGCGGGGCGAGTTCCCGATGTCGCTGGTACCGAAGATGGGCGAACTTGGGTTCTTCGGCGCCAATCTCCCGCAAGAATACGGGTGCGCTGGACTGAACAACGTGGCCTACGGTCTGCTGATGCAGGAACTCGAACGGTGCGACAGTGGCATCAGGTCATTTGCATCGGTGCAAGGCGCTCTCGTCATGTACCCGATCTTCACGTTCGGCAGCGAAGAGCAGAAGAGGCACTGGCTGCCCAAGATGGCGAGCGGCGAAGTGATCGGCGCATACGCCCTGACGGAACCGGAGTTCGGGTCGAACCCCGGCGGGCTGATCACAACCGCCAGGAAGGATGGTGGTTCCTGGATCATTAACGGCGCGAAGCGGTGGGTAACGAACGCGTCCGTCGCGGACATGGCCGTGGTGTGGGCCAAGACAGGGGAGTTGGACGACGTTGGTTCAATCCGCGGTTTTCTGGTACCGACCAAGGCGAATGGTGTCACCGTCAACAAGTTCGAAGAGAAGCTCTCACTCCGGATCAGCGATAGTACCGAGATGATCCTGGACGAAGTGCGCGTGCCGGACTCGGCTCTGCTGCCCAAAAGCGAAGGGCTCAAGAGCCCGCTAAAATGTCTGACGCAGGCCAGGTATGGGATAGCGTGGGGGGCGGTCGGCGCGGCGATGGCGTGCTACGAGTATGCCTTGAACTACGCGAAAGACCGCGTGATGTTTGACCGCCCGATCGGCGGGTTCCAGATTCAGCAAGAGCGGCTCGTGGAGATGATAACCGAGATCACAAAGGCTCAACTTCTCTGTATTCAGCTGGGACGCCTCAAGGACAGGGGGACCATGACGCCGCATCAGGTCTCACTGGCCAAGAGAAACAACGTGGACATGGCTGCGGAATGCGCGCGTGAGGCGCGGCGTCTCTTGGGCGCCGTCGGGATTTTGGCGGAGCATCATGTCATGCGTCACATGGCGAACATGGAGACCGTTTACACATACGAGGGTACGCACGACATGCACACGCTGATAGTCGGCGAGAAGATCACCGGTATGAACGCGTTCAGCGGGTGATCGATAGCCGACCCATGTAGCTGTTACGCTGCCCGCTCGAACCCCCCGGGCCTGTCACGCCTGATATTCACCGCAAAGGGTAGCGTCACCAACGTCATAGTCGCTGCGGTCAGTGTCCCCAGAATCACGGCAAGGCCGAACCGCTGGGTCGGCGGGAACGCCGAGAGGCTGAATATCCCGAAACCCGCGCAGATTATCAGCGTTGCCCCCAACACCGGCTGCCACATCTGGGCTCGAGCGTTCTTCCACGCATCCCATGCAGTTGCTGATTTCGGCCAGAGGCGTCGTACGCGAAGCACGAGGTGAATCATCGAGTCGACGCCCATTGCTATCGCCACGTTGGCGGCAGGTGACGTGATGATGTCGATCGGCATTCCAAGGTGGCCCATCGTGCCGAGCACGATCAGAGGAATTCCACAGAGGCAGAAGAACATGGCTATGGTGCGCGGAACGGTGCGGGAGACTATGAACCCAATCCCTATGAAGAGAATCAACAACCCACCCAAGCCGATCCGGAGCGACGACGCTATCAACTGGCCGAGCTGCCCCTGAAGTTCGTAACTACCACCGATTCGGTCCGACTCTAGCCCGGCGCCCTCGACGTAACCACTGATTCTGGCGATGATCGAGTCGCGGTCTTCCGTGCGGCCCGCTTCGCGCATCCTTATGAAGAATTTTCCCTGATCTCGCTCAGGCCTGATGAAGCTCCGGGTGGTGGCCGCAAACGCCCGTCCCTCGAGGATGGTGAGTAACGTGCTCCAGCTCGCGTAACTCATGAAAGGCTGCATTCTCACATGTGCAAGGAGCACAGCCGGCGAGATCACACTGCCAACCGAAGAGTCGCTCTCGAGAGCATTCTGGAGCGCCCACATCTTGCGGTTGAAGTCGTCGGTGTCGATCGTTGTCCCGGCTGAGTCGGCGACCACTATGTTGAGTGGGCTGCTGCCGCCATCTCTGTCGATTATCTCCAGGCCTTCGCGCAGGTCGCTGCCGGGAGCGAAGTACGAAAGCAGGCTAGGATCGGTATTGAATTGCCTGAGACCCGCCGCCGCGACCAATACGACTCCACCAATCGCCAGCAGCCACCGGTTGCCGCCGGTCTCGGGGAGGAAGGAACCGATCTTTCCGAAGAAACCCCGAGCGGACTGTCTACCGCTCGAGGGGATACAACGCAGGAAAGTCGGGTATACACCATATGTGATCACGATAGCGGTCAGCGTTCCGATAGCTCCGGCGATGCCGAGTTCTCTGAGCGGCCGCGCCGTCGCAATGAGGAGGCTCAGAAACCCGAGCAGCGTCGTGAGCATGCACCAGAAAGAGGCCTGTAGGGTGATCCGCACGGCGGCGGCAACCGGGTCGGCGAATTGCCCGTCCGGTTCCTGGCAGCATCGCCTCCAGTTCGAGGTCATGAAGACGATGTGGGAGAGTGTAAGAACGAAGACGATGACGGCGATGTTCGCCGTGAGCAGTCCTATCTTGATGTCGAGGAGGTGAGCAACGAACAGTGTCACGGCGCACGCGGTCATGCAGGTGCAGATTGTGCCCAACACGATACGCCAGTCGCGGTAGACAACCGAAACGAGAGTTCCGAAAATGAGAAACGCGGCGGAACTGAACAGCACAAGATCGCGAAACAGGTTTCTGCGGATCAGTTCGATCACGTACGGTACGCCCGACACATCGAGCGCGAAATCTTCAGCCTCGTACAGTTCCCACACGGCCTCGAGCCGCGGGATCAGGTCGGCCGGGTTCGGGTCGTACGCGCTCACGATGATGTTCGTGGCGAGGTCTTCGGGCGTGAGCAGCAAGCGGCTCCAGACGGGGCTCCGCCGTTCGTCCTCGGTGGCCATGCTGGTGACGCCCGAGACGCCGGTAACCGTGTCCAGTTCGGCGGTGAGGTTCCGAACCAACTCCTCATACTCGTCGCTGTTGATGTCGGGCGCCTCCGCCCTGATCACAACCAGCTCAGGGGCGGGAAAGCGCCGCGATATTTCTTGAGCGGCCTGGAGCTGGGGATCCTCGGGAGAGAAGAAGAAATCGCTTTCTACTCTCGGGCTGAGGTCGATCCAGAAGAGGACGGCGGAAACGCAGATGAGTGTAAGGGCGGCGAGAAGCCACTCGGAGCCGGGAATGTTGAAGCGTTTGTCAGACGGTTGCATCGTAGGTCTTGGGTTCAGTGCGTAGAAAATAGCAGTATGCCCGAGGGCCTCACAGTACTAGGTTTCGTCGTTGCGCACCACCGTGAGCGACGAAAAGGGGCCCGTAAGAGTATTACGAGAAATGAGTTGGGGAGTGCCATGAAACGAGTGAAGACGACAATTCTAATGGCGATCTGTTGCATCGCGGTTTCGATACAATCGGCAACGGCTCAGGAAGAAGCGGTCCGGGCAGCAATGGAGGAGAGCCTCGCGGCATGGAGTGCGGCCGACTTCCAGACGCTGGGGAGTTTTTACGCGACACAGGCGCGCGGCTTCATGCTCGACGGGGGCATGCTGATCTCCGGATTCAGCGCCGAAGCTCTCGAAGCGGCTGTATCGGCCGGCTTCGGCTTCAACGTGGAGCCACGCGACGTAGACATAATGATGATCGGAGAGACAGCTGCCGTCGCGGTTGCCATTGTTGAAGGGGCGATTACGATGCCGGGCGGAGCTGTACAGGAAGGCTCCTGGCGCTACTCGGAAACGCGTGTAAAGGAGGGCGGTGTCTGGAAGGTGGTCCAATACCACTTTTCACCGCTCACCCTGGCGCCGCTTGGGGATATTCCATAACGTGCGACCGCTGCGCCCTCACCACTGCGGCCGGGAGATCTCCCGACCGCGGGGAACCCACGAGTACCCAGCCCACCAACATCGTTAACCGCTGTGCCCGAATCAGATAGCGGACGTCGGCACCTCTTCTGGGACACCAACTTGCAGGTCGTCTTTGCGGTGACTCTCATGGCGGTGCTTGGCGTGTCGTCGATCACGCCCGTGCTGCCCAACGTAGCCACGGTGTTCGACCGAACGCCTCAGTCAGTTGCCTGGGTGATCGCGATGTTCACCCTGCCCGGCGTGCTGTTCACGCCGATAGCGGGGGTGCTGGGAGATAGGATCGGCCGCAAAGTTGTGCTGATTCCATCCCTGATCCTATTTGCCGTTGCCGGCACTGCATGTGGGTTAGTGCGGAGTTTTGAAGCGCTGCTGGCACTGAGGTTTCTACAGGGCATCGGGGCAACGGCGCTCGGGGCAATCAACATAACGCTGATCGGAGATTTGTTTCACGAGCAGCGACGCGCAGACGCCATGGGTTATAACGCGGCTGTCTTGAGTGTGGGTACCGGGGTTTATCCGGCGATTGGCGGCGGGCTCGCGATATTCGCGTGGTACTATCCGTTCTTTCTTCCAATCGTGTCATTACCTGTGGCACTCGCGGTGCTGTTTCTGTTGGACAACCCCGAGCCTCAGGTGAAGGGCAGTCTGCGGGAGTACATGGCGGTCACGCTGCGGTCGGTTCTGCAATCCCAAGTACTGCTGCTGTTTTCGATCAGCGTCGTCACCTTCATCCTGATATACGGTCCGTTCCTCGCATATCTCCCGTTCCTGCTCGTGGGATCGTTCGGCTCATCGCCGGTTTTGATCGGTGTGGTGATGTCGGTTACCTCTGTGTCGACCGCCATCGCCTCGTTACTGCTGGGTGCGCTCAGCAGACGGTTCGGGGTCCATTCGCTCGTGAGGTTCTCGTTCATCCTCTATGCCGTCTCTCTGGCAGGTATGCCCCTAGCCACCAGCCTTCCGAAGCTGTTGATCCCGATCGTGATCTTCGGAGCAGCCAACGGGCTTAATATCCCGGGATTCCTGACCATACTCACCGGTTATGCACCAATTGAATACAGGGCCGCATTCATGTCGATGAATGGCATGCTATTGCGCCTGGGTCAAACGCTCGGGCCGGTTCTGGCGGGGATAGTAGTGGCAGTCGTGGGGATCGAGGGTTCGTTCTACGCGGGGGCCTTGCTGGCGTTGGCCATGTTCGTTGTGCTGGCCATGTGGTTGAGAGGCGAGCCGGCGCGGCGGTAACGCGCAAGAAACTTCGATGCAGTGGCCGACCACGTTTCAAATGTCGCGATTGTCGGTCGCTGAACAACACAGAGGAACGAGCATGACCGCGGGGGCTGGTTACCCAACCCAACCCCATGCAACGTCCAACGCCCTACAGCTGCGGCTTCTCCAGCGAGTACATCCTGAGCGACTCCGTGCCTGATGGCTCCCGCCACTGGCCCAGCACGTAGTCGGGTCCGATGTCGAAGATCGTGAGGCGGAGCGGCGTCTCAACAGAGCCGAGCAGTCGGTATGACGGGTCGAAAACGTTCCACACAGGTTGTTCGCTTCCGAACGGTCGATGGTCTGCTACCCACAAGTTGCCCTCGGTATCGACCAGAATTGCGGAGTAGGCCGGCATGGTCTCAGGAAAAGGCAACGAGTCCAACCGAGCTTCCCTGTCAGCGCGTTCGCGCGCGTGCACATTGGCCAAGCGTGCGTTCTTGTACCTATCGATGTGTTCCTGAGTCACTGGAGCGTTGTCGCGCTCGAGCCGTACGAGCGTCTCGAGAGTGTCGAGGTTACTGAGCACCCTGATCTCGTAATCGTCCTGGGTGCCGACGTAGAGATTGCTGCCGTTTGCCAAGAGAACAGCGTTCCGCCCGAACGGACGGGCGTTCACGTGAACGATCTGCGTCCGTCCGGTTCGGAAGATCTGCTCGGAGCCGGAGTACGTTCCGAGGCCGTTCAAAAAACTGCCATCTTCGGAGGAGTATCGAAACGCCAGAGTGGGTCCCCGCCTGAGGCCCTGAGGTGGACTGGGTTGTCCTTGCATTGCCCTGATCCAATGCCGCGCTCCGCGCACCACCAACAACGAGCTGTCTGCAAACACACCGCTTACAGCACCGGGGGCAGCCTGAAAGGTCATGATCAGTGAACTCGACTGCTGGAGGGAGCCGTCACCGGCGAATATCGAGGTTCTCAGATTCATGCCGTCGTAGGCCATGACAGACTCGTCTCCGAACCTGCCGAGCCAAGCGAGACTAGAGAACGTGACTCCGCCCGATCCGGTCCTGCCCGCGGATAACAGGTAGGAGCCACCGGCATCATACCAACGCAGTTCCTGCGTACCGGCATTTGCCACCACTATCTTCCCGTCGGACAAGCGCAGGGCTCCGACAATTCGCTCGAACTTGTAGTTCTCTTCCTGCGCGTTTTCGCCAATGTTGACGGTGGGCGCCTCGGACACCGACCAACCTTCATTGCGGCCCCAAGTCGGCCCAAAGTTCTCAACGATTGTAACGCCGGCACTATCACGAACCACTGGTGGAAGTGACGGTGCGCCTCCGCAGGCGATCAGAATGATGAGACTAACTGGCATGAACCGTTTCACTTGAGATCTCCTTCGATGCTTGCCGACGCCGCGGATCACAGCCCGGTTGCGTGATCGTCAACGACCTCGTACAAGATACATGCGTTGCGGACGGGACGTTCAACCGGTGCCATCATTGCTGAATCAACGATTCACCGGTCCACCTCATACCAATCGAGGATTGTGTCCGGTATCCGCACGGAACGAAGCCTCCGGTGGCGGGTAGGCAACCGTGCGGTAGAAATCCTTCCCGCTCACGTACTACCGCTAGGTAGTCGACAGGTCGCGTCACCCATCGCGAGGAGGATGTCGATGACTGGAGCCGGACGCGCCATATTTGTGGCCACGCTCACGCTCGGCCTGGCTTCCACAGCTTCTTCGCAAACCATTAGCGGGCAAGTTCTGAACGACTCGACGTCGGAGCCCATCAACGGCGCCGAGGTAACGTTGATCGACAGTCTCGGAGTGGGTGTTACTCAGGCCGTGTCTGACTCGCGCGGGGAGTTTCAGCTCCAAACCGACCCGGGCGTCTATTCTTTCCGAGTGCTTCGATCCGTACGTGATGACTCCCCTTGTAGTGCGGGAGGTACGGGTGCCCCGTCACCTCGACGAGTTCTATCGAAACCGAAAGACGGGCCGTGGCGACTACCTGTTGCGCGAAGAGTTCCTGAGGTGGAATCCGCGGGAGGTTACCGACGTTGTCAGGCGTATGCGCGGTTTCACGGTCGATGTCAACGGCAACTACGGTCAGCTTCGGCCTGACGGTACCGTGGATACTCGGAAGCTCGTGGTCACCAGCACGCGGCAGAACAAGCGATGCGAGCCACAGGTCTTTCTGGACGGTGTGAGGTTCGGTGCATCGGGAAGCACAAACATCGATGATTTCCTGGTGGACGCACTAGACGCGGTTGAAGCAGTTCCAGCCATCGGCAGCCGGCATAGTTGCGGTTCGATTCGGCTTTGGTCCCGGCAGCCGGAGCCCGACGAACGGTCACCGTTTGAGTTGGGCGTTCGCTACGGAGGCGGAATCTCCGGTAACGCCCGCGACGGAAGTCGTATGGGCCTCCATCTCGTGACCCCTCTGTTTGGCTACTTTGAGTTCTACTCCGCCTTTCATGTCCTTGTGAGCGGGCGCCAAGAGTCCCCGTTCATGGGATCTGGATGGCAGGCGCACCTCACAGCGAGGGCATGGCTACTCTCGAGCCCCGTGCCCACGTACCTGGGCACCGGCCTCGTTGTGATCAAGCCTGTGACACCCCAGGAAGTCCTGTGGACGGACGGACCGGCGGAGATCGAATCCAAACACACCGTGTTTGCCGGAACCGCATTCGAGCTTGGGCCCACGCGGCCGTTCGCCGAGGTCCATGTGCTCGACGGGTTCAACTTCGCAAACGTCGAGCTACACAGTTTCGTGGGCCTAGGCTTTAAGTTCTGACGCGCCACCAGGCCAGGGCTTTCAGCCCTGGGCACCTATCCCCCATGCTACCCGCAAGTGTCGACGCCGCACTAAATTCCAATCCGACCATCCTCACTCGATACCGGACATGAATCACCAGGAAGCAGAGAAACGCGTCCGCGAGCTACACGCGGTAATACGACACCACGACTACCTGTATTACGTCAAGGATCAGCCGGAGGTCGCCGACTCGGAGTACGACCGACTCTTCGCCGAGTTGAAGCAACTCGAGGCGCAGTTCCCGGAGTGCGTAATGCCCGACTCACCCACGCAACGGATCGGGGGAGTTCCCCTGGATCAGTTCGAGAAAGTGGAGCACGTTGCGCCGATGTTGAGTCTCGATTCCAGCCAGGACGAGGAAACCCTGCGACGCTTCGACGAGCGGATCAGGAAGGGTTTGGGAAGCGAAGACGTCGCCTATGTTGTCGAGCCTAAGCTGGACGGCGCCTCGGTCGAACTGGTTTACGAGAACGGGAGCCTCCTCAGGGCGTCGACGCGTGGCGATGGCCTGGTCGGAGAGGGCGTCACCGGAAATGTGCGCACGATCTCCACTGTGCCGCTCAGGCTGCGGCAGGAATCTTCGCCGCCTGCGTTCGCCGCGTTTCGTGGTGAGGTGATCATGCGCGTAGACGCCTTCGAGCAGCTGAACGAGAAGTTGCTCGCCGAAGGTAAGAAGGTCTTTGCGAACCCGCGCAACGCGGCCGCCGGCGCGTTGCGGCAGCTCGACCCACGCATAACCGCCACTCGGCCGCTCGACATCTATGTGTACGACGTGCTCGCTCTGGACGGGAAGCTGCCCGGGACACAGCAGGAGGTTTTGGGGCTGCTCGCGAAATGGGGTCTTCCTGTCAACGATCTCCGGTGTCGCGTCGAGTCGGTCGAACGGATTCTCGAGTACCACCGTGAGCTTTTGGAATGCCGCGACGATCTCGACTACGAGATCGACGGCGTTGTCGTGAAGCTCGACGACCTTGCCGCCCGTGAAGAACTCGGCGAGACCGCGCATCATCCACGCTGGGCTTTCGCGTTCAAATTCCCGCCGCGGAAGGAGATCACGCGCATCCTCAAGATCGTGCCCAGCGTTGGCAGGACCGGCGTCGTTACACCGGGTGCAATGATGCGACCGGTAGAGCTGGGTGGTGTGACGGTCAGCCGCGCGAACCTGCACAACCGCGAGGAGGTGGCGCGAAAGGACATACGCGAGGGCGATCTGGTGAGGGTGCAGCGCGCGGGCGACGTCATTCCGCAGGTGGTGGGACGCGTCGAAGAAACCGGTCGCGACAGGGCTCCCCCGTATCAGATGCCCGAAGAGTGTCCCTCGTGCGGCACCGCACTCGTCGAACGCGGGCCGTTTACGGTCTGTCCGAACAGCTTCGAGTGTACGGCGCAGCTCGCCGGGCGGCTCGAGCACTTTGCATCTCGCGATGCGCTCGACATCGAAGGACTTGGCGAGGAAGCCGCGAGGCTGTTTGTCAAAGAGGGGGTCGTGCGGCGCCTTCCGGATCTGTTCGACCTCGAGGCGGAGGACCTGATACCACTCGAGGGATTCGCGACCAAGAAGGCGACCAACCTGATCGCGGCGATCGAGAGAGCGTCCAACGTCGAACTGCACCGGTTTATCTATGCTCTCGGCATCCCGGAGGTTGGCGCGACGGTGGCAAAGGACCTCGCACGATGTTTCGGGTCAATCTCCAGTTTGCGCAGCGCGTCTCGCGACGAGCTGGAAGCGATCGACGGAGTGGGGCCACGGATAGCGGAGCAGCTTGTCGCGTTCTTTGCCGAACCGCAAAACGCGTTCGTTCTCGACGCGCTCCTCGCGGGAAGGGTGGCCGTGAAGGAGATTGAGGTCGCGACTTCGTCCACGCTTGGTGGAGCGAAGATCGTGTTCACTGGAGGGCTCGAATCCGTATCGCGTGGGAAGGCCAAGGAACTCGTCGAGTCGCTTGGTGCGCGGGTGGTCTCTTCGGTGAGCAAGGCGACGGACTACGTCGTTGTCGGAGCGGACCCTGGTTCGAAGTTCGACAAGGCCAAGGAACTCGGCGTCAAGACGCTAGATGAGGCGGAGTTCGTGGATCTGCTGCGGACGAACGGGGCCGAGGTTTAGATGGACAACGTCTGGTTCGCACGCGCCCTGAAGGACGTGGGGAGCCTGCTCGAGATTCAGGGTGCAAATCCGTTCCGCGTGCGGGCCTACGCCAACGCGGCGAGGACGGTGGGCGACTACGAAGAACCCATAAGCGAACTCGTCTCGAACGGCGCCGATCTGACGCAGATTCCCGGCGTCGGAAAGGACATAGCACGTCATATCGAAACGCTGGAAACGCAGGGTGAAACTCTCCTGTTCAGGGAGTTGGCGTTCGACGTGCCGATTTCACTCCTGGAACTCACACGGTTGCCGGGGCTGGGTGCGAAGAAAGCGAAGACACTCTGGCTAGAGTTGAATGTCGAGACGATCGACGACCTGCACGCCGCGGCCAAGGCGGGACGTGTGGCCGGGTTGCCGGGGTTCGCCGAAAAAACTCAGCAGAAGATCCTGAAATCGATCGAGGAGTACCGACAACGCTTGGCGTCGAACACGCTCGGCGAGGCCGATGTCGTCGTGCCGCCACTGGTGGCGCATCTGCGCGAACACCCTCTCGTCTCCCATGTCGAGGTGACGGGAAGCTACCGCCGTCGGCAGGAAGTGGTTTCTGATCTCCAGGTGCTGGTCGCCTGTGCGGAACCCCATGCCGTAGTGGAGAGTTGTGGTACCTCTCCCGACGTGCAGTCAGTGGAAGAACCCGAAGGCTCGACCTGCATGGTCTTCTTGAGGGGAGGCGTCCGAGTGCTACTGCGGTTCGTTAGCGCCGAAGCGTTTGGTGCGACTCTCCTGTACTCCACTGGGTCCGATGGCCACGTCACGCATCTTCGCGATCGGGCAACAGATCGTGGCCTCGACCTCACGGACGCTGGCGTCTTGCCGCTGCAGCTCGACACCGTGGCGGAGGGCTCCGTTCCGGAGCCCTCCGCGCGAAGTTCGGACGAGTGCGGGATCTATCAAGTCTTGGATCTGCCATGGATTCCTCCAGAACTTCGGGAGAACAGGGGTGAGATCGAGGCGGCCGAAGCAGCTGCGCTTCCGGAGCTAATCAAGCTCGAAGACTTGCGCGGGGACCTGCACATGCACTCCACCTGGTCCGACGGTAGGGCATCTCTCGAGGACATGGTGACTGGGTGTGTCGAACGGGGCTACGAGTACTTCGCGATCACTGATCATAGCAAGGCGTTGGCGATGGCGGGCGGCCTGGACGCCAAGAAGCTCAGGAGACAATGGTTGGAAGTCGACGAGGTCGCGGCGAAGCATCCGGACATCCGCGTCCTGCGCGGCATGGAGGTGGACATACTTGGCGACGGACAGCTCGATCTCGAGGATGAGCATCTCGCGGAGCTGGATGTGGTGCTCATTGCCGTGCACTCGCGCTTCAATTTGCCCGAAGCCGCGCAGACGGAGAGAGTTGTCAAGGCAATGCAGCATCCCGAAGTGAATATTCTGGTTCATCCCACCGGTCGGCTGCTCAATCGGCGAGGACCGATCGCCCTCGATCTAGATGCGGTGCTCGAATGCGCTGGGGAGTGTGGCGTCGCCGTCGAGCTGAACTCGCATCCGGACCGACTCGACCTGTCAGACGAGAACCTGATGCTGGCCAAGCAGCGCTCTCTGAAAGTTGTGATCAGCACTGACGCGCATAGGGTGCCGGATCTCGGTCTGATGCCGTATGGTGTTGCACAGGCCCGCCGCGCGTGGTTGGGAAAGGATGATGTGCTCAACACGCTGTCGTGCGACGAGCTGCTGGCTGCCTTGAGGGGGGCGAAGGGGGCGTAGAAGGCGTCTTTCAAGACGCGTACGAAGTGCCGAGCCCGCCTTTCAAGGTAGGTGAAAAATGCCGCGCAGCACGATCGCCCTGACAAGAACGTCAAAAGAGAAACGACCATGGTGAGAATCGAACTCCGCTACCGAGGCCCGTACCGCGTCATCGGTGAAGTCGAACTCGTAGACCCCGACGGAAGCGTGATTCCGACGGAAGACGAAGTGTGGCTGTGCAGGTGTGGCAAATCCGGCAACGCACCGTTTTGCGACGGTGCACACAAGCGGGATCGGGAGGGGGATGGGGACGATAGATACCCGCCGAGCCGCGGCAAAGTGTAGCAGTCTGCGCGCTCTACCGTGGGGCCGCACGCCGATTTACTTTGCGACGGGATATTCAACCTTTCAAGCAATTCGACCAAGAGGTTACGGTGAAGATCGCTGTTTGTGTAAAGCGGGTACCCGATACCGAGGCCCGCATCAAAGTCGCTGGCGACGGCAGATCCATCGAGGAGAGCGGCGTCAAGTTCGTGCTGAACCCCTTCGATGAGTACGCTGTCGAAGAGTCGTTGAAGCTCAAGGAACAGGCGGGTGGCGGCGAAATCGTCGTCGTGTCGCTCGGCACTGACGCCAACCAGGAAACGATGCGTACCGCTCTCGCGATGGGCGCCGATCGTGGTATCCTGTTGAAGACGGACGTCAACGCGCCCGATACGCTGGCAGTTGCGAAAGCTCTTTCCGCCGAACTCAAAGAGGGTGGGTACGACCTGATCCTGTTCGGCAAACTCGCTGTGGACGACGGTTGCCACGCCGTGGGGCAGATGGTGGCCGAGCTGATGGACCTGCCCTGTGTGAGTTCGACCTCGAGACTCGAGATCGCCGACGGCAAGGGAACCGCCGAGCGGGAGATCGAAGGTGGTGTAGAGGTCGTGGAGTTTTCGCTCCCCGCAGTGCTCACCACCGAGAAGGGGCTCAACGAGCCTCGCTACCCGGCTCTGCGCGGCATCATGATGGCAAAGAAGAAGCCGCTGGAGACGAAGGACGTCGCCGTGGAGGTCAGTGGCGTCGAGCTGACGGCGCTGGCTTATCCGCCCGAGCGTTCGGAAGGCCGGATTGTGGGTGAGGGACCCGATGCGGTTCCGACTCTCGTTGATGCACTCAAGAACGAAGCGAAGGTGCTCTAATGGCTGCGATACTGGCTGTACTCGAACAACGAAACGGTGAAGTCAAGCGCGTCTCTCACGAGGTATTGGGTGCCGCTCGCGCTCTGGCCGATGGTATGGGTGCAGAGGTTCACGCTCTCGTGATCGGACCGAGTGGAATGAGCGTGGACAGTCTGGGCAACTACGGAGCTGACAGGGTGCTCGTTGCCGCCGATGACAGCCTGAATTTGTACCAGGCTCATCGGTACGCCTATGTCGCCGCCAATACTGGTGGGGAATGCTCGGTTGTGTTGATCGCCGGCACCGCAATGGGACGCGACTTGGGTCCCAGGATCGCCGCGCGGATGGGTGCCCCGTATTTCAACGACGTGAAGAGTCTCGAAGGCTCGGGCGAGATCACGATCACGCGCCCGATGTTCTCGGGCAAGGCTATCGCAACGGTCAAGGTCACTGCGTTACCTTGCGTGCTGTCGGTTCCTCCCAACGCGTTCGCTCCGGTGCAAGCTGCAAAGGCCGGAGCCGTCGAGCAGGTAGCCGTTCCCGAAGCGGGCGATCAGGCTCGCGCGACGACAGTGAATGTCAAAGCGCCGGAAACGGCGGTTCTCGACGTGTCTGAAGCGTCGATCGTCGTATCGGGTGGACGTGGCGTGAAGGAAGAGGCGGACTTCAAGGTCGTCGAAGACCTTGCCGCGGCGCTCAACGGTGCTGTTGGAGCCTCCCGAGCTGTGGTCGACAACGGGTGGCGGTCGCATTCCGAACAGGTTGGCCAGACCGGGAAGACCGTGAGCCCGAATCTGTACATTGCGCTCGGCATATCCGGCGCGATTCAGCACCTTGCAGGTATGCGCGGCTCCAAGGTGATCGTGGCCGTGAACAAAGATCCCGACGCACCGATCTTCAAGGTCGCCGACTATGGGATCGTGGGCGACGTGATGGAGGTCGCTCCCAGGCTCACTGAAGAGATCAAGAAGCTAAGCGAGGGTTGACCGTGACACGCACGTCGATAACACCCGCCGAGTTCCAGGCTCCGCTTCCGCAGGACGATTTGATCGTTTCAGGTCCGCCGGACGAAGAACGCATCGATTTGGAGGTTCTCTTTGTCGGGGGCGGACCGGCCGGTTTGGCCGGGGCCATAATGCTCGCCCGTCTGATCAAGGAGGACAACGAGAAGGGCGACGGGCTCGGTGAGGTGAGTATCGGCGTGCTCGAGAAGGCCGGCGCGTTGGGCGAGCACTCGTTATCCGGCGCGGTTGTGAACCCGCGCCCGTTCCGCGAGCTGTTCCCCGATTTGAAGGATGAGGATCTGCCGTTCGGCACACCGGTGACTGGTGAGTCTGTATACATGCTCAGGAAGAAACGGGCAATCCGTATTCCCACGCCCCCGACGATGAAGAACCACGGCAATTTTGTGGTGTCGATCTGCGAACTCGTGCGGTGGCTGGGTGACAAGGCGGAAGCAGCAGGCGTGGACGTTTTCGCCGGTTTCCCGGCCGGCGCGCTCCGGGTCGAGGGCGAGAAGGTGGTTGGCGTAAAAACCGTTGCCACGGGGCTCGATCGTGACGGCAACCCGGGCTCCAACTTTTTGCCCGCTAGCGACATAATGGCGAAGGTGACCGCGCTATCCGAAGGATCTCGCGGCCTTTTGGCACAGGCCTACATGGACTGGCAGCACGTCAAGTCCCAGAACCCTCAAGTTTACGCATTGGGCGTCAAGGAGTTGTGGGAGACGAAGAAGCCGCTCGACCGGGTGATTCACTCCATGGGGTGGCCGCTCCCGAACAACGCGTTCGGGGGGAGCTTTTTGTATCCGCTCGAGTCCAACGTGGTGTCGCTGGGACTGGTGGTCGGCCTCGACTACCGCGACAGCAATCTGGATGTCCACGAGATGCTGCAGGACATGAAGCAGCATCCGCTGTTCAAACCGTATCTGGACGGCGGCGAGATGCTCGAGTGGGGCGCCAAGACCATACCCGAGGGCGGTTACTATTCAATTCCGTCGCGTCGCGCGGGTCATGGAGTCGTCATACTCGGCGACTCAGCTGGGCTGGTCGACGTGCCGTCACTCAAGGGAGTCCACTACGCCATGCAGTCGGGCATCTATGCGGCGCAGGCCATCTTCTCGGCCCTCAAGGCGGACGACTATTCAGCGCGGATTCTCCACAAGTACGACAGGCTGCTCGACGACTCGTACATCATCAAGGATCTCCACGCCACGCGAAACATGCGACTCGCGTTCAAGAAAGGGTTTTACCGCGGATCGATGAAGGCCGGTCTCATGGCGATGACCGGCGGGCGTTTCCCGGGCAAGAAGATCAAGATGGAGCCCGATGCCGAAGTACCGAAGAAGGTTTCCGAGTCGAAACCGTTTGCTCCGGATGGCAAACTCACGATCAGCAAGGTGGACGCAGTCTACAAATCGGGCAACATCACGCGTGACGACATTCCCTGCCACCTGATTCCAATGGAAGATATTGACGCAAACGTGGCCGAGTTCTACTCACACCTCTGCCCCGCGGGCGTGTACGAGGTGGAGGACGGCAAGCTCACCATCAATCCGCCCAACTGTGTGGACTGCAAGGCCACAGACATACTGGGGCCGCGCTGGACTCCACGCGAAGGTGGAGCGGGTCCGGCGTATAAGAGGATGTAGGGGGTAATAGCAATCGCGTTTGAACCGCGCCAGGGTTGTGGAGGCTCTCCTGAGCCAGTTCGATCCCCGTCATGTGCTGCATTATCTGATCCGTGATCGCACCGCCGTTCCTCTTCACGATGCCGAGGACGGTTGCCAGCCCCAACCCGGTTCCCTCGTCAGCCATCTTTATCGTGAAGCACGGGTCGAACACTCGCTCCGCGGTCGCCTTGTTCATGCCGTGGCCGGTGTCACGAACCATGAGTCGGGCATGCCTTCCTGCGCGCAGTCTCGCTGCGACTCCTCCAGCATACGAACCCCGCAGCTAACCGTGCCGGCACCTCCCGGAGCGAACGTCTGTGAGCGGCGAACGGACTTGGGATCTTTCGGTCCGCTCGCGAACCGCAGTCTGCGGAGCGAGGTGCTGGGTTGCGAAGCCGGGCGTACCCACGATCCTCGGTGCGAGACGGTGCTGCTGGTTGCGCAGCCCCACGCTTCGATCCATGGTGCACGGAACAGTCGTTTGCCGCAGCTCTGTTCGCACACCGCTCGGCCATAAACCATTGGTATTCAACAGCTTACAACGAGACTTCGCTGCTCAGCGGGGCCGAAGACTGCCAAAACGGCATCGATTCCAAGCTTTACGCGTTCGGTCGCGCGCTGACCGTCGAGAATCGGACGCCTCTGCTCGTTGTTTGGAGGCATCCAGTCGTCGATTCCAAACATACAGTCATCGATTCAAAACATCCGGTCGTCGATTCAAGATCTCAATTTTTTAAAATTGTGGCCGCAAAAGGCCCCTTGGAAACATCAAGTCGTCGGTCGGAAGCCTCCGGTCGTCGGTTGGAAGCTCTCTTTCGTCGGCTGAAAACCCTCGGTCGCCAATCGGGTGCCGTGAATTTCGAAATTGGCAGCTTGCAATCGCCGAGTGGAGGCTTCCAATCGTTCGCGCAAACCGTCCAATCGATCATGCATCTGGATCATTCACGCGACCGGAGTGCCCGGCTTGCCCGCCGCACTCGGCACCGAACGCGTCGAGCCCGCGAGCCGCCCGGTCGGTGTTACTGGAACCTCGGTCGCGGCTTCTCGCGGCCGTCGCTGGAGGCGCGGTCAATAATGGCCGCGTTCAACTAACGCGCAAGCAGCAACACCAAAGGAGCACAAAATGGCAAGGTTTCCGAGAAGAGAAGCTGACGTGGCTGCCTTGGCCGGCACCATGGTTTTTGGACTGGCCGAGAATGCAGAGGATTTCCCTGCCTGCCCCGTGAGCGTGAAGGTGCTTCGAGAGGCCCTCGCCCGCTACAACAGAGCGAAGGAGATTGCAGCGACAGCACAAGGCGCCGTCGCCGAGGCGTATGACGAGAAGCGGGATGCGATTGGGGTGGGTTTACCTGGACTGGAAGACACCCGCTGAGGGGGGCGCGGTCTCGGCATACCGCGTATTGACCCGTACGATCGGCGCCGCCGAGTGGAAAGAGGTGGTGCTGTGTTTCGAGTCCTCAACGAGGCTGGTGAGAGCCTACCGAGCAATCTCATCACGGTGGCTCCAGGGAACCGCGACAGCCAAGATGGGGCTACCGTTGCGATGTACAGATCGCGAATGTTGGATGTTGCCCCGGCAAAGAGGAAGTGTCTTACACTCGTCCACTATACACAAACAAAGGCGACTGACCGGAGTGTCGAGATGAACCCACGCGAACGTGTGTTTGCGGCGCTTCAGCACCGACAGCCGGACCGCGTGCCAAGATTTGAAATCTGGATTGACATTTTGCACGGTGAACTGGGCCTGGGTGATCCCGAGAGTGCCTATGTGAACCTGGGGCAAGATTGTGTGATGATGCCCACCATCAACCCTCCCGAGAGCAATGCCTGGAGAGATGGTGTGGACGAGTGGGGTCGGGTGTGGCGGAATGGCTTGTTCACGCATGGAGTTGTGGATACTCTCGCGGATCTGGAGAAGTACAGCCCGCCGCCGGACTATGTGGAGCAGTTGTACGATACCGCGCGAATCAGACAAGTTCGCGAAGCTTTTTCGGATCACTGCCTCATCTTTGGAACGCACATTGGTCCTTTCACAGCCGGATACATGGCGATGGGTTTTGAGCGTTTCTTCCTGCGCTTTTTTGACGACCCGGCATTCGTGCACCGGTTGCTGGAGGTCCGCACAGAGTGGTGCATCGCCATGTATCAAAAGGCCGTCAGTCTAGGGGCGGAGTTGCTCGTGCTCGGAGACGATGCGGGCCATGGAAGCGGGCCGATGATTTCACCCGCCATGTGGCGCGAGTTCATTTTCCCCCACCATCGCAGAATTGTGGACGCGATGGACGTGCCGATGATATGGCACAGTGACGGCGACATCGAGCCGTTGTTGCCGATGGCCGTCGAGGCGGGTTTCGTCGGCATTCACGGCTTGGATCCCATGGCGGGCATGGACTTGGT
>JBDGYW010000089.1:0-13679 GCA_039588935.1 Gemmatimonadota bacterium
AGACGACGCGCACGCAGACACCGTGCAATAGTTCGGTCCCTTGGCACCTGTCCTGATGGAGATGAGGCCGGATGCCATGTCCGGAATGAACATCGGAATAAAGAATGGTGAGACTCGCCGAGGCCCTTTTTGTAGGTACAGCTTGCATTGTTCCTCGAACGTCCAGATGCCGCCGATGCCACTTCCGATCAATACGCCTGTTTTTTCGGGTTTTGGCAGACCGTTGGCCAACCCCGCGGAACTCATAGCCTGATCTGCGGCTGCGATGGCGTACTGAGCAAAAAGGTCTGCGCGCTTTGCTTCCTTGCGATCCATGAAGTCTTTCGGATCGAAGTCCTTCACCTCACAGGCGAACCGCACATCAAGTTCAGAGGGGTCGAACCGCTGTATCGGGGCAGCGCCGGACCGTCCGGCGACCAGCCCGTCCCAAGTGTCCTCTACCGTCTTGCCGAGCGGGGATATCAGTCCCAGCCCGGTGACGACAACTCGTCGTTTCAAGACCCTATGACCCCATCTTGTCGTGCAAGTACTTCAGCGCATCCCCAACCGTCCGAAGCTTTTCGGCTTCTTCGTCTGGAATGTCGACGTCGAACTCTTTCTCGAACGCCATCACGAGTTCAACAGTATCCAAGCTGTCGGCTCCCAGGTCTTCCATAAAGCTTGCGTCGTTAACGACCTTTTCGCGCTCAACACCAAGTTCCTCTACGATGATGTTGATCACTTTGTCATCGAGTTCGCTCATTCTTTCCTCTTCGACTGAGTGGAATCACATTACCATTCCGCCATCCACAACGAGCACCTGGCCCGTAATGTAGCTGGCGAAGTCCGATGCCAGAAACAGTACTGCACCCGCAATATCGTCTACGTCACCTAAGCGCTTCAACGGGATGTTGTCCATGAGCGCGGTTTTTACCGCCTCAGAGAGCTGCCTGGTCATCTCTGTGTCAATGAAACCCGGCGCCACGGCATTTACGAGCACGTTGCGCGACGCAAGTTCTTTTGCGACAGCCTTCGTGAGGCCGATAATGCCCGCCTTGGATGAGGCATAATTCGCTTGACCGGGGTTCCCGACAATGCCCACAACACTCGCCACGTTGATGATCCGCCCTGAACGACGTTTCATCATCTTCTGACCAACCATCTTTGTGGCCAGAAACGGTCCCTTGAGGTTGACGTCTAGCACAATATCCCAATCCTCTTCGCTCATGCGGATGACCAACCCGTCGCGCGTCAGCCCTGCGTTGTTCACCAGGATATCGATCGGCCCAAGTTGTCTTTCCGCTTCCGCAAGTGCCGAAGAAATCTGCGCCGCATCGGAAACGTCTGCGCCGAGTCCGATGCTTTTTCCGCTACCGGTCAGTCCTTCTGCTGCTATTACTGCGCCACCCTCATCTATGTCGATTACCGCCACACTTGCACCGGCGCCGTCGAACCGCGAAGCGATGGCTTGACCGATACCTCGTGATCCGCCTGTTACGACTGCTACCTTTCCGGCCAAATCGATCATTCAGCTTCCTCCATGAACGCGCGCAGATCTTCAACCGTTCCCAAACTCGTGCACGATGCATCCGCAACAATGCGCTTGACCAGTCCGGACAATACTTTGCCAGGGCCGACTTCCACGAACCGTGCTTGTGCCCCGCAAACGTCCGCTGCGCGTTGCATCGACGCTACCCAGCGCACTGGTGAGGTCAGTTGCTCGTCTAGTCGCTGCCGAGCCGTTTCCGCTTCTGTGACAGTCTCCGCCGTGGCATTGGCAACAACAGGGAACTTTGGATCGGAAAAGGATACTGCATTTAGCTCTGCGTGCAAGCCGGCCTGCGCAGGTGCCATGAGCGGTGAATGAAACGCGCCGCTGACCTTGAGCGGCAAAACGCGCTTTGCTCCGGCTCCCTTGCACAACGCACCTGCTCTGGCCACTTCATCGGGATCCCCAGAAATGACGGTCTGGTCTAAGGCGTTGATGTTCGCAGCTACAACGACTCCACCGTCACCCGAACTTTCGGAACAGATCGACTCGACCCGTTCGGTCTCCAATCCGAGTACGGCCGTCATCGTGCCGGGTCGCTGTATTCCAGCCTCGAGCATCAACTCGCCACGCCTCCGCACGAGATGAGCCGCATCCATTAGTTCGAGCGAACCAGCCACCACGTATGCGCTGTATTCGCCAAGGGAATGACCTGCCCCCGTCTCGGGCGCAAGCGCGTCGCCGAGTACAGCGCAAGCTGCCAAGGTGTGCGCCATTATTGCTGGCTGTGCGTTGTGCGTTAGGATGAGTTCCTCTTCCGGGCCTTCCCACATGATCTGCGACAGGGAAACCCCGATGGCGTCGTCAATTTGCTCGAAGACGCGGCGGGCCTCCGGAAACTCAGCAGCGAGGTCCTTTCCCATCCCAACCCGCTGCGCTCCCTGTCCGGGACAGAGCAATACCGTCTTCACCACCGCACCACCATACTCGCCCAAGTGAAGCCTCCTCCAAAAGCGACCAAAAGAACCAAGGTGCCCTTCTTGATCCTTCCGGATCGCACACATTCATCGAATGCGATGGGAATCGATGCCGCCGATGTGTTGCCGTACCGATCGATATTGACGTAGACCTTCTCGCGCGGAATGCCCGCGTGTTTTGCCGTAGCCTCGATGATTCGGATGTTAGCCTGATGAGGGATCAGGATGTCGACATCTTCGCCGGTCAGCCCGGCACGTTTCAGGGCCTCATCGCAAGCCTCAGCCATCGAAAGGACAGCAGACTTGAAGACCTCTCGACCGGCCATCTTGATGTAGTAGCTGCGATCTTTCAGTAGCTGTTCGTCGGGCGGGTGAATCCCACCTCCCCCGGGTCGGAATAACAGCTCGCCGAGCGTTCCATCTGACTTGAGATATTTGGAGAGGATGCCGCGTTTGCCCTTTTTCGAGGGCCGCACTAGTGTCGCTCCGGCACCGTCGCCAAACAGAATGCAGGTACCTCGATCGCTGTAGTCAGTTATCCGCGAGAGTCGCTCTCCACCGACAACGAGAATGTTCTCCGCCGTCTCAGCAAGCACCATTCCTTCCGCAACAGACAAAGCGTAGAGGTATCCGCTGCAGCCAGCCGATATGTCGAATGCCGCTGCGTTTTCCGCCCCCAGTTCAGCCTGGAGATCGCATGCTGTAGAGGGGAGAAGACGGTCTGGAGTCGCTGTGGCAAGGACGATCGCGTCGACGTCCGTCGGTTTGAGGTGTGCGGCATCCAGCACCTGGTCGCAAGCCACCTTGCTCAGGCGCGCAACTGTCTCGCTGTCATCGGAAATGTGGCGCTCGCGAATCCCCGTACGCTCTTGAATCCACTCGTCGGAAGTATCAACCATACGCTCGAAGTCCGCGTTGGTGAGCACCTTTTCAGGCGTGCAACGTCCCGTTCCGACGAGTTCGACCATCGGATGTTTCGTCATGCGACCCCGCGGGCCAGCTCGGCCCCGACATACTCGCTCAGATGGCTCTCGACGCACTGACTCGCAACCTTGATGGCATTCTTGACGGCAAAGGCTGAGGAACGGCCGTGGCAGATTACCGACACACCTCTTACTCCCAGTAAAGGAACTCCACCGGTCTCGGAATGATCGAGGGCTCCTCTCACCCTAGACAAAACAGCAGGCTCCAGAGAGTCTCGATCCCCCTCTCGCTCCAGAATTCCAAGGAACATGCGGGCCACAGATTCCGCAAACTTCAACACTACGTTTCCGACGAAACCATCACACACGATGACATCACAATCTCCATCGAGGATGTCTCCGCCCTCGACATTTCCAACGAACCGGAGGCTCGGGTCCTCGGTGAGCATCTCGAATGCTTCACGAACCGCTTGGCTCCCCTTTTCCTCTTCTTCACCGATGTTCAGCAAACCGATTGCCGGGTCCTTTCGGTCCAGTACAACGCGTGAGTAGACCGCTCCGAGGTGGGCGAATCCGCGAAGTTCTCGCTGTCCGCAATCGATGTTTGCACCAGCATCCAGAACCAGAACCGGCTTCGACGCCGTTGGAAACACGGTAGCAATAGCTGGCCGCTTGATACCCGGGAACAGTCCCAGGAGTAGTGTGCTTGCCGCCATTGTAGCGCCTGTATTCCCGGCAGAAACGAAGGCGTCAGCCTTGCCCTCTTTCTGCAATTCGAGGCCGACGCGAATCGAAGACCTACGCTTTCCCCTGACCGCGGCCAGCGGCTTTTCGTTCATCTCTATGGTTTCGGGTGCATCCACGATACTCAATCGGTCCCTGGGGACATCATGCTCAGCGAGGGACGCTTCAACTGATTCGGCACGGCCGACCAGGATCAGTTCGTACGAAGCCGGGAGGTCATCCAGCGCCGCTATTGCTCCAGTTATCGGAACACTCGGTGCAAAGTCTCCACCCATCGCGTCGAGCGCGATTCGGACCACTACTAGGCTTCCTCGACCTCGATGCGCTTCTCTCCGCCGTAGTAGCCGCAGGTTGGGCAGACTCGATGAGGACGGCGCGGGTCACCGCACCGCTCACACGGCTGCACCGCGACTGCCGGCGCCTGGTGGTGCGTCCTGCGTTTCCGCCTGCGGCTCTTTGAGGTTCTGCGTTTTGGTACTGCCATCATTCCCTTCCCTCTTCTTGTTGGGCCGTCTTGAGTGACTCAAGAACTGCCCAACGGTGGTCAAGCTCCGGCTCGCAAGTGCAAGATCCAGAATTCAGATCTGCACCGCACCCCGCACATATGCCTCGGCACTCATCGGTGCAGAGCACATAGTTGGGTACTGACAGGATCAACTCTTCCCGAACCGCGTCGCCTGGGTCGATTTCCATTGCTCTTAGCGGAATGACATAGGCGGCTGGATCTTCCGCCGCTTCCTCCTCTGTGAACAGCACCTCAATCGGGTGCTCCACCTCAACCTTCACTGGTGATAGACATCGACGGCACGGGCGCTTGACCTGCGTTTCCAGCCGGCCATGCCAATAGTACCGTCCGCTACCTGCCTCCATGAGGCGGCCATGCAGGTGCACATTCTTCGATAGCTGAAACTCCAAGCCCTCGAACAGTGTATCATCTGCACTTACCGTCTGGACCATGTCAATCGGTCCTCGGCGGAGCGCTCCAAGGTCAATCCGCAACATAACCGATAAATCTATCTGACCCCTGCGCTGTGGGTCAACGAACGATTTAACCCGAAAGTCGCTTCAGTTCTGCTGCTGAGAAGAAGAACGCGATCTCAGATTCAGCGTTTGCCAAGGAATCCGACGCGTGGATGACGTTACGCTCCTTCGATTCAGCGTAGAGCTTACGAATTGTCCCGTCCGCCGCTTCCCCTGGGTCCGTTGCTCCAACCACTTCCCTCAGGTACTCGACGGCTCGATCGTGTTCCAGAACAAGCGGCATACAGGGCCCGGATGTCATATACGCCACGAGTGAGCCAAAGAAAGGCCGCTCCCTGTGGACTTCGTAGAACGCTTCAGCCTAAGCTTGCGTGAGTCTTCTCATTCGCGCTGCCCGAATCCGAAAACCTGCGGTCTCGATGTGAGACACGATTTTGCCGGTCAGGTTGGAGCCGATCGCGTCTGGCTTGAGGATCGCCAGTGTTTGCATTGATGCCTCGTTCTAATGCGTTGCCCGCATCCACCTCTAATGGACATTCTAGCCATGTCTGAACTGTGGCATGGGGAAACGCAATGCTGTGGTGTGTTGTCTAGTTCATCGCCCGAATAGGCAACGTACCATGTCCCCTCTGGTGAGAAAACCAACGAGCCGTCCATCGCGCACCACCGGAAACCTGTCGATATTCCTGCTCAACATCATTGTGGCGACCTCACCGATCGTCTGGTCCTCAGAGATACAGAGCACGCTTCGGTCCATGACTTCCCGCACAAGTAGCTCGTTGGGATCCTTCTGCTCCGACTTGCCGTCACCTCCTGCCGGCGATTCGTCTCCAGTCATTCTTTTTACGTGGATTGGCAGTAGATGGCGGAGCAACTCGCGCTGGCCGACCATTCCGAGCACCTCGCCAGTCTCCGAAAGCACAGGGAGGGCTGGTACACTCGCGGTGGCCATGAGCCGCGCGGCTTCTCTCAACATGGTTTCTGGTGCGACGTATAAGCGCCGATGCACCATCACATCTCGGACCGCGAGATAGTCTCGCAGCTCGATTTCGGTCAGTGCTTCAATCGCAGTGACATCCTCGGGACGCTCGGCAACCAGTAGTCTTTCAGCTATCTCCTCCCGGCTCAGCGCGTACGAAAACGCACTCACGGTTCGCAGAAACCGTGACGTCTCACTCGGCGGTGCAGTCACCAACAGGACTATTCTGGCTTGCTTGGACGGGTCATGCTGACGGTGGAGCGGTTTCGGCGCGATCCCCAAACCGACAGTGAGGCGCGGTACGGCATCTGTCCTAAAGTATATCAGGAATGCCTGGCGGATTGTGACCACATCTCGCGGGAGAGTGTCGCCTACCAGTTCCTCGAACCGTATCGGATCATCTACGGTGCCCGCCGCTTGCATCGCCGTGACAAGCTCGGCGATTGCGTCATTGAGGGTCTCTCCCCCGATCGGAACCAATATCCGATCGGGGGCAAGGAGATCGAGTAGCTTCACGTGCTCAAAGTTTCTCTTTCAACAACTGTACAACTTCGGCCGGCCGTCTCATCACACCGATGCCGGCGGCTGAAAGAGCCTCCATCTTCTCAGCGGCGGTTCCGGATGAACCGGATATTATTGCGCCGGCGTGCCCCATGCGACGGCCTGGAGGCGCCGTCTGGCCCGCTATGAAGCTGACAACGGGTTTAGTCACGTTGTCCTTTATGTGCTGGGCCGCTTCTTGTTCCGCTGTGCCGCCAATTTCACCTATCATGACTATCGATTCGGTGTCCGGATCGGCCTGGAACGCCTCGAGACAGTCAATGAAGTTCGTGCCGATGATGGGGTCACCGCCAATCCCTATGCATGTCGATTGACCGAAATCGGCGTTGGTCAACTGATGTATGACCTCGTACGTCAAGGTACCGCTACGCGACACGACACCGACCGAGCCTTCCTTGCAGATGACGCCGGGAACGATGCCGACTTTCGACTGTCCCGGTGAGATCAAGCCCGGGCAGTTGGGTCCGATCAAGCGTGCACCGCACTTCTTCACAAATGGGGCAACACCTGTCATGTCCAATACTGGGACGCCCTCGGAAATGCAAACGATCAGGGACACGCCCGCGTCTGCAGCCTCATACACGGCATCCGCGGCGAACCGGGCCGGCACGAAGATCACTGATGTATTGGCGCCGGTTTTTTCGACGGCGTCAGCAACCGTGTTGAAAATTGGTACCGAGTTCTCGAAGGTCTGCCCTCCTTTTCCTGGCGTAACTCCGGCAACGACCTGAGTACCGTACTCCATTGCTTGCTTGGTGTGAAAAGATCCATCACGCCCAGTGATGCCCTGCACCACGAGCTTCGTGTCTTTATTGATGAATATGCTCACGCTGCCTCCTGCGCGAGTTTGACGGCCTGCTGAACCGCCTCGTCCATGTCAGTGAGGGCCTCGAAGCCGGCCCCCTTGAGAATCTCGAGTGCAACTTCCTCGTTTGTACCGGTGAGTCTGATAACGATTGGAATCTCGACTCTTATTTCCTTCAACGCAGTCACGATACCATTGGCTACATCGTCGCAGCGCGTGATACCGCCGAAGATGTTGAAGAGAATGGCCTTAACGTTCTTGTCACCGGTGATGATCTTCATCGCCGCAACCACTTTCTCCGGATTCGAACTCCCGCCGATGTCCAGGAAGTTCGCCGGCTCGCCACCGAAGAACTTCACCACGTCCATCGTGGCCATGGCCAAACCTGCTCCGTTCACGCAGCAGCCTACGTTGCCGTCGAGCTTGATGAATGTGAGACCCGCTTCGCGTGCGTCGATCTCCGACTGGACCTCGGCAGATTCGTCTCTGAGCCCCTCGATTTCAGGCTTGCGCTCCAGCTCGTTGTCATCGATGCCGATCTTCGCGTCAATCGCCAGGACCTTGCCGTCATTCGTGGTGATCAGCGGGTTGATCTCGGCGAGCGATGCACCCGCCTTCGCGAACGCGGTATACAGTTGACGCATGATCGATGCAGCTTGTCGTACCTGCTTCACGTCGTCGTAAAGCTTGAACGCGAGTCCCATCGCCTGATGCGGCAACAGTCCCATGTGTGGATCGATGGCCTGCTTGAAGATCTTCTCAGGCGTCGTCGCTGCGACCTCCTCGATGTCCACGCCACCGGCCGGGCTCACCATCATCACGGCGCGCTCGGAAGCGCGATCCACGATAACGCCGACGTAGCTCTCGGTCGCGATATCGACGGTCGGTACAACCAGAACCTTCTCGACTGTGAGTCCCTTGATTTCCATGCCGAGGATGGCCTCGGCGTGCGAGCGGGCCTCAGCCGCGTCCTTTGCCAGCTTCACGCCTCCGGCCTTGCCACGGCCGCCGGCATGAACCTGAGCCTTCACCACGACTCCGGTGCCGAGTCGCTTGGCGATTGCCTCTACTTCCTCAGGACTTGTGGCGACGTCCCCGTCCGGAACGGGAATGCCGGCATCCCTGAGTAAGCCGCGCGCCTGATATTCATGCAAGTTCACTGCAGTTCTCCCCTGTGATCGTAGTTCCTGTCTCGCCGCGGATGGCGTCTAGTCCACGCGCCAGATCCGCGATAATCGCTCTTTCCCCCCCACCCCGTACAAAGTTCACCGCGGCCTCTACCTTAGGCCTCATGCTGCCTTCACCCAACTGACTGCCGGCCAGAAAGGCCTCGGCCTCATTCAAGGTAAGTCGGTTCAGTCTGCGGCTGCTTTCCGTTCCCCAACCCTCGTAAACGCCATCCACATCAGTCAATATCAACAGCACATCTGCATTCAACCGTCTTCCGATGATCGCGGCGGTGCCATCTTTGTCAACCACCGCATCAATGCCTTCCCAGTTTCCGTGTCCATCAGCGTAAACTGGCGGGCCGCCACCTCCAGCCGAGACAACGATCTTTCCGCCGCCCACGAGCTGCTTCACAGCAGATGCTTCGACTATGCTCGTTGGAACTGGGCTTGGTACCATTCGGCGAATCCGCTTGGCTCCGTCACACCCAGTTACGACGCCCTGTTGATAGAGCCTCTCCGCTGTCTCGGCCGACAGCTCGTGGCCAATTGGCTTAGTAGCGATTCCAAGCCGTGGGTCGTCTTCGCGAACAACAGTCTGCGTGATGACGGTTAGGACCTCTCGATCGATACCGGCATTCGCCAATGCGTTTTGCAGAGATTGTTGGATCATGTATCCAATCCACCCTGCCGTGGCCGCAACCAATACGCCCAGAGGCAATGGGCTCACCTTGTCATAAGCTACCTCATTGCGGACGAGTTCGTCGCCTACCTGCGGTCCGTTCCCATGCACAATGGCTATGCGCCAACCCTCTCGAGCCAGTGCCACAACCACTCCAAGTGACTCGCGAGTATGATGGAATTGATCGTGAATCGTCGCTCGTTGACCCGCGGGTGACAGCGCGTTTCCGCCAAGGGCAACGACAATCGTCCCAGGGCAGTCAGAATCGGTGCTCATTCGACTAACCTATCTTCACTCCACGTTCGTGCAACCAACTCTCGATCTCTCCTCGATATGCCGCGAGCAACTCTTTGGACGATGCTTCGAAGCGCATCACCAAGACTGGCTGAGTATTTGAGGACCGGATCAGTCCCCAACCTTCCGGGAATGAGATCCGGATGCCGTCCAGTGTGAGAGCCTCGTATTGTTTCGAGAAATGTTCTGCTGCCTCCTCAACAAGGGCGAACTTTCTCTCTTCCGGGCATGCCACTCGGATTTCAGGTGTCGCGAAAGTCTCGGGAAGATCTGCAAGCAAGGCAGATAGCGCCCCCCCTTTTCTGGCCACATATGCCAACAAACGCGCAGCGGCGAAGATCGCGTCGTCGAAACCAAAATAGTCGCCTGCGAAGAACATATGCCCGCTCATCTCACCGGCGAGCGGAGCGTTCATCTCACTCATCTTTGCCTTGATCAGGGAGTGTCCGGTCTTCCAGATCACTGGTTCAAGTCCCGATTCTTTCAGCTTCTCAGCGAGCACGTCGGAGCACTTTACGTCAAATATGACTGGGCTACCAGTCACACCGCGATCGACCAGGTCTCTCCCATACAACACTAGGAGTTGATCGCCGTACACGACATTGCCGTCTTCATCAACGGCCCCGATCCGGTCGCCATCGCCGTCGAAAGCGATTCCCAGGTGGGCGCCGGTGCGCCGAACAGCCTCTTGGAGGTCCACCAGGTTTTCGACGACAGTGGGATCCGGGTGATGGTTCGGAAACGTCCCATCCGATTCGCAGAAGAGCGGTACGACTTCGGCCCCGATCCTCGATAGAATTGACTCGGCGCACAGGCCGGCCACACCGTTGCCGCAGTCTACCACCACCTTTACAGGTTGGGCAATGGGGCCGTTCCTCGAGACAATCGCGTCGGCGTAACGGCCGAGCACGGAGTCGTCACCCTCGGTGGTACCTTGCCCCGAGTCGAGCCTATCTTCTTCGATGAGCTGGCGAAGATGTTGGATCGCGTCACCGTGCAGCGTCTCCCCGGCCATCAGCATCTTGAAACCATTGAACTCGGGGGGATTGTGGGAGCCGGTGATCTGCACTCCTCCGTCTACGTCCAACACCTCCACGGCTAGGTAGAGCGCGGGCGTCGGTAGCATCCCGACATCAACGGCCGTCCCTCCGGCGGCCGAAACGCCGTCTCGCATTGCCCTCGAGAGGAGGTCACCTGAGGGGCGGTTGTCGTATCCAACGGCGACCCTTGGGTCGCGCCCTAACTTGGCTCGGCCGACTGTGGTCAACGCCCGCCCGACTGCGTGCGCGACCTGAGGCGTCAGTTCATCTCCCACAACACCGCGTATGTCATACTGTCGAAATATTACTGCCGGTACGTCCATCATTACCTCTGAGAATGGCTGAGGTGGCCGCCGACCTGGCGAGCAATCAGTCCGTGAAGACCTGCGTTGGTGCGGGTTGGAGGCCGTCCGCCCCATCCCTGGCCAGTTCCATGGCCCCGCTGGGCCACACACCGAACAGCAACAAGAGAACGGTGACAAAGGTGACGACTAGTCGTGCGGGTCCGACGATACGCATGCCGGCGTGAGCATCATCAGATGCAGCCGGTTTCATGTACATGACCATCACGACCGGCAGATAGAAGCCTGCAGACACAACGCTGGCCAGCACTAGGACAACAGCAAGTAGCAGTTGGTCGGATTGGACGATTGATGAGAGAATGTACCACTTTCCGATGAACCCAGCGGTGCCTGGGAAGCCCAACAGCGACAGCATGAACACTGTCATCGCAAACGCCACCCATGGGCGTTGGGATGCCAGCCCGCTCAGGTCGTCAATGCGTACGTCCCGCTCACCGTCTCGTCCAGCTGCCGCGAGCACGGCGAAGGCCCCAACCGTCATGAGTGTGTACGCTGTGATGTAGAACAGGAAGGCCGCCGCTCCCATCTCTCCACCGCTCGATACGGCGACGAGCAGGTATCCAGCGTGGCCAATTGAGCTGTACGCAAGCATTCGCTTCAGCTGAGTTTGTGCCAAGGCAATGAGATTGCCGCCAAACATGGTGATCACGGACAGCCACCAAACGACAGTCTGCCATTCTATGGCACTCGCACCAAGCGCATGAACCAGAATGCGGATCAATGCGGCGAAACCCGCGGCTTTGACGGCGGTAGCCATGTACGCCGTCACCGGAGTTGGCGCCCCGTCGTATACATCCGGCGCCCACATGTGGAACGGCACCGCACCAACTTTGAAGCCGAATCCGACAAGGAGCAGTCCCGTGCCGACCATGAGCATCGTGTTGGACTGCAGGCCAAGTTCCACGATTCGCAAGTGAACATGCGTGAGGTTGGTCGTGCCGGTTGCACCGTAGATGAGGGCTACGCCATAAAGGAAGAAGCCAGACGCAAAAGCCCCCAACAGGAAGTACTTAATTGCCGCCTCGGCAGAAAATACACTGCGCCGATTGATTCCCGCGAGCACATAGATTGATATGGACATCAACTCGAGCCCAACGAAGATGACGATCAGATCGGTCCCGCCTCCCATCACCAGCATGCCCACAGTTGCCAGGAGCAGCAAGACATAGTACTCCGGCACCCAGATCCGTTCTCTGCCCAGGTACCCCTGTGATAACAAGACCGCGAGCATCGCGCCCAAGAGGAAGATCGAAGCTGTTGAGTACCTATAGCCGTCAAGGGCAATCATGGTCGCGATACTCTCGGAGTGAGCTCCTCTGCCCCACAGCCAGAATACGACCAGAAGCGTACTCACTAGGCCTAGCAACGCCAGTTGACCCGCGAGTTGCTGGTCAGCTTCATCGCGATGCCGCCATGCTGCCGCCAGGAGGATCAGCATTGCAAAACCGGTGAGCACCAGCTCCGGAAGGAGCGCGATAACCAAGCCGCCGGGGCTACTAAGATCGATTGTCCATCCCATTACGGATGCTGCTCCTCAGGAGTCGCAACCACAGGTGCCTCACTCTGCACCTGAACTTGTGTGACCAGCGAATCCACCGATGCTTCAACCCGCCTCAGGAAAGGTGCGGGGAATAGGCCAATCCAAAGTATGCAAAACAGGAGGGGGCCAAGTACGACAAACTCCCTCACAGATAGGTCGGCCATATCGGCGTTCTCTCGTTTGTCGAGCTTGTTGTAGATGATGCGCTGCAACGCCCACAACAGATATGCCGCTGCAAATATCACCCCTGTGGCCGCGATGGCTGTGGCCCACGGGTAGGGGCCGAATGACCCGATCAATACCAGGAACTCGCCGATGAATCCATTCGTACCAGGCAGCCCGATCGACGACAAGCACACCAGGGTTAGCACTGCGGCAAATGCTGGGACAACCTTGGCCAAGCCGCCGAATGCCGCGATCTCTCGTGTGTGCCGCCGCTCACTCAACATGCCGGCCATGAAGAAGAGTGCGCCTGTGGAGATGCCATGGCTGACCATGATCATCAGAGCCCCCTCGATACTCTGGAGCGTCAGCGCCCAAATGCCGAGCATCACGAAACCAAGGTGGCTAACCGATGAGTACGCGACCAGCTTCTTGAAATCCGGTTGCACCATCGCAACGAGGGCACCGTAGATGATCCCAACGACTGCCAACGTCACAACGACGCTCACCACCGTTGAGTGTAGTACTACTCCCGGGAAGAATGGCAGGGCAAACCGTAGGAAGCCGTAGGTCCCCATTTTCAACAGAATCCCAGCCAGTACGACGGACCCTGCAGTTGGAGCCTCCACATGTGCGTCCGGGAGCCATGTGTGGAACGGGAACATCGGGACCTTGATGGCGAACGCAAGCGCAAACGCCGTGAACAACCAGAAGGCCCATTGATCTACCGCTCCCACGTTTGCAAGCAGATGTGCGTACCCGAACGAGTACACGCCCGTTTCGCGTCCGACCATATAGTAGATCGTGAGGATCGCCACCAACATCAGCAGAGATCCGATAAACGTGTAGATGAAGAACTTGATCGCCGCGTAGAGGCGTCTCGGACCACCCCACACTCCGATGAGGAAATACATCGGAATCAGCATGAGTTCCCAGAACACGTAGAACACGAACAAGTCGAGTGCCACAAACACGCCGAGCATGCCGGTGGTAAG
>JBDGYW010000090.1:0-13619 GCA_039588935.1 Gemmatimonadota bacterium
CGACTCCGAAGCGCTCGGCGGCGCCACCGGTCGCTATACGGAACGCGGTCTTGATCTCGTCGAACACCAATACGGCGCCCGATCGATCGGCCAAGCGGCGGGCGGTATCGAGCCACTCCACATCGGGTGGACCGTCCACCACCGGTTCTAGCACAATCGCTGCAACGGGTTCGTCGTCACCAACGGCTCGGTTCAGGGCTTCGATGTCGTTGAATGGGATCTCCGTCCTCAGTTGCGTTACGGGGTGCGGCACGCCGGGTTCTGATTGACACCAATCCAGCCAACCGTGGTAGCCACAGGTGATCACCCGCTCACGACCAGTGTACACCCGCGCGATTCTCACCGCGGCCGCAACGGCTTCGGCACCCGACTTGAAGAAACGCACACTCTCCGCACCCGGCATTGCGGCTGCCAGCCTTTCCGCGACGGCGAGTTCCAATGTCGGTGGCAGCGACCCAACGGTTCCCGCACTTACGGCATTGGTTGTTGCGGCTACCACGCGTGGGTGTGCATACCCCAGTGCCACCGCCCCCAATGCCATGATCATGTCGATGTATTGGTTCCCATCGTGATCCCACAGCCGGCAGCCCTCACTTCGAATCATGGTCTGCGGACCGCCGGTCAGACTGCCAAACAGGGCCTCCGGTCTCTTGCTTCCCTTTCGAACTGGCCGGCATATCTGTCGACACGCCCGATCCACCAGGTGGACATATCTATCATGATGGAAACGAGTTGAATGGACTGGTCGCCGAGCTGGCCAGGGCGCCCTTTCAGCGGCTCATTCCTTCAGATACTACCCGCGAGCAACGACAGGCTGGAGTGAAACTCATTACCGAGATGATGAGCGCTGCCGGGCTCACCTCGATCACCGACGCCGGATGTGGGACTCAATCCGCCACAGCGTATCAGGATGCATATGACGCGGGCGAGTTGCGCTGCCGGGTATACATGATGATGAGCCCCGGGAGCACCTATGAAGGCCTCAGTTCCGCGGGATTCTATACCGGCATGGGTAACGACTGGATGCGAGTTGGTGGAGTCAAGTACTTCGCCGACGGTTCGGCTTCAGAGCGTACGATGCGCATGAGCACTCCGTACGTGGGCCGCCCGGACGACTATGGCATTCTTACCATGACGCAGGAGGAAATATTCGAGGCCGTTGAAGAAGCTCACCGCCGACGCTGGCAGGTGGGGATTCACGCCAACGGCGATGTGACAATCGACATGGTGCTAAAGGCATACGAACGCGCGCAGCAGAACTGGCCGCGACCGGACCCACGACATCGACTCGAGCATTGTTCCCTAGTGAATCCGGATCTTTTACGTCGTATCAAAGCGGTTGGCGCAATACCAACTCCGTTTTACACCTACGCCCACTACCACGGCAACAAGTGGGTTGAATATGGGGCAGAGAAGATGCGCTGGATGTTTGCGCACAGGTCATTTCTCGACTACGGCATTCCTGTGGCGAGCGGGTCCGACTATGTACCTGGACCGTACGAACCGTTGATGGCGCTCCAGAGTATGATCACGCGCAAGGACTTTGACGGCCGAGTTTGGGGTCCCAATCAGAAGATCACTGTCGATGAAGCCTTGCGAGTGTGCACGATCAACGCCGCCCACGCTTCATTCGAAGAGGGAATCAAGGGGTCTATCACCGCCGGTAAGCTCGCAGACTTCGTGATACTTGCGGAAGATCCCCACGACGTGGATCCCGATCGTCTCAAAGAGATCCAGGTGATGCGTACTGTAGTGGGTGGCGATACGGTCTACGATGCTTAGCCGCCGGCGCGATCCGGCGGCATCCAGCAGTTCTCTTCGCCTCGCCTTGACGTGTCGGCTAGCGCGAAGATCTTCCAGCCATCCGTGTCCTTGAACAGCATCATCGCATTCACGCCACAGTGACTGAACTCACCGCCGAAGAAGAAGGCGAACTTCATCCAGGCAGTGGCCAGGCGTCCGTCCACTTCGATTACCACGTCCCAGATCTGTTCGTCGAGAATCTCGTCGCGTTCTCGTGCGATTGAACTGAGCCACCCCTGCGCGTCGGATGCCGAAAGCTCTGGCGCTCCATCCCGCTCTCCGGCCCGATGAAGCACCACGCCCTCAGCTAGCCGAGCGCTGACTCTGGCACTGTCCTTGGTGCGCATTCCGTCGAAGACGTCCTGGATCGCGGCACGGACGGCAGCCACTTCGGGATGCTCTGGTTCGTCAGAAGGAGCGGCGCATGCCGCGAGCAGGAGCAAAGGGATAACACGTTTCACGGTCGCAGCCTCGTGTGATGATTTGTTAGAAACAGGACCAGGCAAACGTACGTATTTGGAGTCGATGCGGCCAGACCCGTTTCTTAGTCGAATCGCGTGGAGTTCATCTGCCGGAGAGGTCCGCTCACGAACTCTGTCATACAAGCGCAATGCCAGAGTCACTAACACGCAGGACCATTTTGCCGACCTGTTCGGAGGCGGAACATGCCAAGACACCAAGTAAGTCGTAGAGCATTCCTGGGAGAAGCATTGTGCATGTGTGGCGCGGGGTCGGCGTTCCTGCACGGAAAGCACAAGCGCACTCCCCCGGCCCAGGGTTTGTTGCCGATACGTTCGCAGCTGCCGAACCCGTACACGGAGGGCGGCAAACCAGTGGTGGTGCTGGTGAGGGGAACCGAGTTTCCGGCGATGTTCGATAAGGGCATGGAGATCCTGGGTGGATTCGCACCGTTTGGGACGGACAAATCGGTAGTTGTCAAACCCAACTTCGTCTTCGATCAAAGAACTCGCTATCCGGCCACGACTGACGAACAATCTGTGCTGAGAGTTGTTGAGAGACTTCAAAATGAAGGATTCAGCGAAATCACGGTGGCAGACCGGAGGTCGAACAAGGCCAACGGAAGGGCCGGTGGCAAGTTCGAGTGGAGCGGCCTCAACGATATAGCCGAAACCGGTGGATTCAAGACGGACTCTCTCATGGATGAAGGAATTGCCGAGGCTGTTCAGGTCCGCGATAGTCGTTGGACCGAAATGCCGCAAATCGGCGTCATCAAGACGATCTACGATGCAGACCTCATCATCAATATGCCGACGCTCAAGAGGCACACCCAGACCAATTTGACCTGCGCGTTGAAGAACATGATGGGTGTTCTCGATGTACCGACCACCCAGCTTATGCATCTGTGGGGAGACGAAAACAAGGAGCGATATGAATCCATGCCGCGGGATCAGGTCTGGCGGAGATTGTGCCGGACGATCGCGGAGGTTGCGACGGCAGTGAATCCTGAGATAACGATTGTCGATGCGCGTACGGTGCTCACCGAGCATCATGTCAACGTGAGAACAGGTGGGCCAAAGGAAGCGAACTGCCTGATAATGTCAGGAGATTCACTCGCGGTGGAAATCCAGGCTGCCAGACTGCTCGAGAGCGTGCACCCGGACTATCACCTGGGCGGCACATCTGAGACTTTCGACTACGCGGCGAGGCTCGGCTTTGGCCTAGCCGAGCCCGAGGCGGTCGTGCTCAAGGAGGTGGAAGTCTAGCGCTACCCGCCGGAAACCTTCACTCCGGTCCTGTACCCTGGGTCGGTGGCCGGGTCGAACTCGAGGGAGCTGCGGTCGACGATCCGCCCTCCCTGAATCACCATGTCGACCAGCCGAGTATCGCTGATCCTGGAGGCAGGGTTGCCGGCAACCACCAATATGTCCGCGCGTTTGCCGGGCTCGAGGGTGCCCCATTCCTCACCCACATTCATCAGGATGGCCGCGTTTTTCGTGGCAGCGGTGAGAGCTTGCAGCGGTGTCAACCCAGCTTCGACCAGCAATTCTAATTCATGATGGATGCCTTCACCCAGGAAGACGCCCGGGTAGGGAGCATCGGTACCGGCGACGAGCATCACGCCGGCATCGAACAACCGCATTGCATTGCGTTTTGCCGCTTCCAGTGCGATACCCATCCTTTCAATGCCTGCACTGTCCCGCTCGGAAGGGGTACGAGTAGCTTCGTCCGTCAATGCCTGCAACAGCCACGGTGGCATCGTGTTAGCGATGAGGTCGTGAGTGAGAAAGCCCAGATCTTCCAACCGCCGGCGTGCGAATGACTCGAGGACGGTTAGGGTCGTGATGTTTGCAATTCCGCGTTCCGCCATCAGAGCTATTGTCTCATCTGTCATATCGTTACCGGCCAGGTGAGCGAACGCTCTCACGCCGGTGCTAGCAACTCCCGCTGTCCCATTCGCTCCCCAGGCGTCTACGATCACGCCCAGAGAATCGTTCTTTGCTTCACGGACAAGAACACCGAGTTGCATGAGTGACAGGCCGCCATATGCTTTGATGACGTGCACACCGGCGCTCTTGAGTTGTCGTACGTAGCCCGGGATCTGGGCCACCGATGACACCGCGTAAGAGATCGGCGGCCACACAGGATCAGCACCTTCTATGAGGGGACCTGCGAAGAAGATCCGCGGTCCGGTAAGACGACCCTGCTCGATTTCCTGATGCATTTGCTGCACATAGGGAAGGATGTTGCCTGCGTCGAAGACAGCTGTGACGCCCGCGTAGAGCAGGGAGTTGAGGTAGCGTCGATAGCCAAGTATGTCGACGCGATCGCCATCCCACCCGCCGATCAGATGGGTGTGGAAGTCGGCGAGACCAGGCAGAGCCGTCTTGCCGGTGCCGTCGAACACGGCTGCACCAGCCGGAACTGATAAGGTCTCACTCGATCCGACCGCTCTGATCCTTTCACCCTGAATAACGACAACTCCGTGGGCGATTGGGTCGCCACCGTTACCGTCGATGACCCGCACGTTGGTGATTGCGGTGACATCTTGTTGTTGCAGCGGCATCGTAATGATAGAGGCGACAAGGGCGGCGTTCATCCAAAGCATATGGGTCCTCCGAGGTTACTGAGGAAGTTTGATCTAATCATTGTTCCTCGAGCGGCAGCTTGAGAATGTACGTATCGGACAACTCCTCCCAGGGAGCGAGGTTGCCGTCTTCATCGATCTTTCCGAACTGTGCCGTGGCGATGTAGTAAAACCAGTCGTCGACTATTGCCCCAGTCGTAGGACTCGAGTACAACGGATGGTTCTGGTCCAGCACCTCGATCCCGGTGATCGCATTCATATCACCCGACAGGTGGAGCCTCACGACGCGTCGTACGGGTATTTCGTCTACCCGCCACCCGGCAATTGCGATGAGGCTGCGCCTGTAGAAGTACAGACCGTCGCCGTAACCGATGAACTCCCCGTCGGGGATCGGCAACTGTATCATGGCTCTGGATTCCAGCTCAACTCTGTAGACATGTTCGTTACCGACCACGAACAGAAACCGTTCGTCCGGAGAGAGGTCGATGCCGTTGTTCCATACATCATCAGGCATCTGTAGGAATTCCTCCAACTCGTCTCTTCGGCTATCGATCTTGTAGATCATCCCCTGCGAAAACGATGTCATGTACACAGTTCCATCTTCGGCGATGGCAACGTCGTTGAAGAGGTGATCCGTCTCCGCCTTTGGTATCACATACCTCTTTATCAGACTTCCGTTGTCGGCGTTGAACTTGTAGATGCCAGTCTCCTTGGGCGCGTCTGGATTCGAGGCGTCGACTAGGTTGCCCTGATCGCTGTTCGCCCAGAGCACGCGCCGCTCCACATCCACCCTCATGCCGATGACGCTCCATATTCCGCCGGTTCGTGGAGGCACGAACATCTCGACCACGCCATCAAAGGAGATTCTCAGGATCTTGTGCTTCTGAATGCTGCCCAGGAAGAAGGACTCAGTTACTGGATCGAAGCAAATTCCTTCGGGGATCAGATCCCTTTCGGGCAGCTGAAACGCTATTTGTGAACTATGGTCCTCAGCAATCGTCTCGTGGTCTTCCGAGTCGTGTTCATTGCCGCACGCACCAGCAGCGACTACTAGAATTGTCTGCCACGAAAGGAATGCAACTCTCGAGTTCATGACATCTCCTGATGAGAATTGCACAGATCAGTGCTCGGGGGTATTGAAAGCGCGTTCTTCCCAGATGATCCGCTGAGTATGGTTGGAGAAATGATAGGCTGAATATGGAGCATTAGGTCCGCCGAGGTTCGCGAGGAGCGTGGTGATGCCATCCCAATCAACTCATAGAATCGGGGGAAGGCCAGCCCAGGCACCTCTTTGTATTATTCTTCGATAATGAAGCTGACAACTCGTTTCGATTCGACATCCGACCTCCGCATTCATTCGATCCATGGGGAAGTCGTATTTGAGGAGCTACGGACGGCCCTCACGAGGCTTTATGAGAGCCCTGAGTTTAAACCGGATCAGAACTCCCTTTGGGATCTTCGCGAGGCGAAGCTTGAAACCATGTCAGCGGAACAGGCACGTAGTATCAGCGACCTCGTCCGCGGGCACCGAGGTACGACTAGCGCTGGCAGGAGTGCGCTGGTCGTTTCGGAAGACCTGGCTTTTGGTATGTCACGTATGATTGAGATGAGACTCGATGGTAGTCACCAGGTCCGAGTGTTCTGGGATCTATCAGAGGCGACCAGTTGGCTCGTGGCTGGAGGCAGCTGAGAGACCAGCGCGACGGATTTCTTGGCGGTGTAGGTGGCTGAAGAAAAGGCGGGCTGGAACCCTGAAGGCCCCAGCCCGTTTCGTATCTCAGAGGTTCAATCGCCGATCAGCGTCCTCTTGGCCGATTGCGGTTCGGTCGATTGTTTTGCGGTCTCACCCGGTTCCGGTCGCGCTCTCGCTCCCGTTCTCTGACGAGATCCCGCTCACGGTCTCTGGTCCATTTACGGTAAGCACGCTCGGCCCTTTGCTGATCTCTCAAGAAATTTCGCTCCCATGCACGTTGGCTGCGAAAGCGAGCGTGTCGGTGTTGCCTCAGCCAGCGACGGTACTCGAAGGCCAGCCATTCGCGGTACAGCTCACGTTCCAGCCTCGCCAAGCGATCCCGTCGCATATCGTACCGGGAGACGCGTCTGAACGGGTAAACTCGTTGAGGCCCGTACTCGAAACGCACGCCAACGCGGGGAAGGTTGATTCCGACTCCGACGCGTACGGCTTGCGCTTCTCCTGGCGTCGCTACGACTGCGAGCGCCAAACCCACTCCCAGTGCACCTAATGCTAGACGCTTCATCTTTCACCTCCATCGTCAGAGTCTTTGCTTCTACGTGCCTCACCGGAGTTAAAAGCAGTGAACGTGCCATGACTGTAAATGGTTGTGAATAAATGTGTTAACCGAAATATCACTCAGTGGCGACAGTCAAAAACGTCCACTATAGAGGACATCTTTTTGTTGGCAGCACGGGTCGATGACCGATGGTGGCACGGTGTCTGTGCACCCGACGACTTCCCCTGGACGGATCGGGTGCACAGGCGTATTCATAACAACTGAACTCATTTCCAACGATCCCATCGATTTGACGGGACTCAAAGTGATCTGAGGATGGCTTCCGGTATCAGCCACCTGACTGGGGGAAGATCTAGTATGCGCCAATTCCTGAACTGTCTGCTTTTCCTTGTGTGCCCTGCTGTAGCCTCGCTACAAGCCCAGTCGCTTTCGCCACGCGTGAGGGCGTTCGTCAGTGTTGATGCACCCGTTATCGCGCTCACGGGAGTGCGAGTGATCGACGGTACGGGTGCGCCAGCCGCCGAGAACCAAGTGGTGATCGTTAGGGATGGGGTCATCGCCGCCGTGGGCAATGCTCCGGAGATTGAGATCCCTGTGGACGCCGAGGCGCTCGACTTGTCTGGCCGATCTTTGTTGCCAGGAATGGTCATGCTGCACGAGCACATGTTCTATCCGGCTGGCGGCGGGGCGTACAACCAACAGACGTTCAGCTTTCCGAGACTCTACTTGGCCGGCGGAGTTACCACGATTCGCACGGCGGCGGCGATAAACCCGTACGCCGACCTGAACCTCAAACGCAACATCGAAGCCGGCCAGGTTCTGGGCCCGCGGATGGATGTGACCGGTCCGTTCTTGAATGGTCCCGGTGTTCCCATTCTGGAGATGCGGGTGGTCGACGGCCCGGAAGATGCCCGGCGCGTGGTTTCGTACTGGGCAGACGAGGGTGTCGACTCGTTCAAGGCCTACACGATGATTTCACGTGCCGAGCTGGGAGCGGCGGTCGATGAAGCTCACGCACGAGGTGCCAAGTTCACCGCTCATCTGTGCTCGGTCACGTATCGAGAGGCGGCGGAACTGGGAGTGGACAACCTGGAGCACGGGTTCATGGTAAGCAGCGACTTCGTAACCAACAAGGTCCCCGATGAATGTCCTGCTTCGAGCAGCATCCAAGCCTCATTGCAGGAGGTCGATATCAACGGGCCGGAGTTCCAGGACCTCGTGCGAACGCTGGTTGAGAACCAAGTTGCACTCACCTCAACTCTCCCGGTTATCGAGACCTTCGTTCCCGGCAGGCCCCCTGCTACGGATCGTGCACTGGACGCTATGGCGGTCGAGGCACGAGAGCAGTACTTGAGGCGCAGGGCGCGAATCGCGGTGCAGCAGGAGTCGCCTTGGATCACCCTTTTTGGCAAGCTCATGAGCATGGAACGCGCATTCGTCGAGGCGGGTGGCCTGCTCGTAACAGGAACTGATCCCACCGGTTATGGAGGCATAGTCGCTGGCTTCTCAAATTGGCGCGCGGTTGAACTGCATGTCGAATCAGGTTTCACACCGCTCGAAGCGATTCGGATCGCCACATTGAACGGTGCCCGGTACCTTGGCATGGACGACCGTATCGGGTCCATCACTGTGGGTAAGCTCGCCGATCTCGTGGTCGTGCGCGGAAATCCGGCTGCCAACATCGTTGATATCGAGAATGTGGAGTTGGTGTTCAAGGGTGGGATCGGGTTCGATTCCCGGAAGCTGTTCGAGTCGGTGAAGGGGACGGTAGGAATTCGGTAAGGAGCGAATATGCGTCCACTAGCGGGCTTTGCTCTGGTAGGTGTTAGCCTCTTCATGTTACTCGGCTTTCTGAATGCCGATCTAACAGGGTCTGCCCTCAATACCCTGCTGACCCTTCTTGTAGCAGTGGGGATCCCGGGTGCTGCAGGCGGAACCCTCCTTCATCAGCACTTTGGTGGCGCGAAGAAGTTGGCGGGGAGCCGAGACCAACTCAAACTACAGACACAGGAATCCGAGTTGCTCCGGCTTGCGGGAGAACACGGTGGTCGCCTGACTGTGGTGGAGGTCGTGCGCGAACTAGCAGTCACTCATTCTGACGCAGAGGCGCTGCTACGATCCCTTCAGATACGTGGCTTCGCCGAGATTGAGATTACGGATAGCGGGATGTTGGTATACAAGTTCCCAGACGTCCAGCTGCTCGGCGAAAAGGCCACCGGCAAGGGGGTGCTCGATGACTGACAACGAGACCCGGCTGCCTTGTCCCACCTGTCTCGGTGTGATGATGGAGAAGCTCAAGCCTGTGCGAGGCCGCGAACTCGTGCTCGACTACTGCCGCCGCTGTGGCGGCGTGTGGTTCGACGCCGGGGAGGTGCGAGCGCTCCGGGAGGCACAGCCAAAGGGATTGGGCAGTAGCGTCGAGCTTCGGGAGACGGCGTTCCGCATGCCATGCCATTCGTGCCACGCACCGATGGATCGTGACGCTGTCGCATGCCCGGCGTGTAGCTGGAAAAACCAGATCGACTGCCCTACGTGTCAGAAGTCCCTGGACAGAATAGAGCGGGACGGACTGACTCTCGATGCATGTCGCCCGTGTCGCGGCGTCTGGTTCGACAACCACGAGATCGCTCAGATCTGGAACCTGGAGGTGCGGCGCAACCTGCCCACAGTCAAACAATCCGACGGCAGTATCGCGGTCGCCGACTACTTCCTGCTCGATGCGTTCCTCTGGGCTCCCGATCTCGTGTTCCTGACTGCTGGCGGCGTTGTCCACGGAGCCGGAGCAGTTGCCGGAGCCAAAGCCGATGTTGCCAGCAGAGGACTGGAAGGCGTGGCCGAAGCCGCGGGTGGAGTGGTGGAGGGGGCTGGTGAAGTTGCGGGCACCGTATTCGAAACCATCGCCGAGATCATCGCCGGGCTGTTCTGAAGGATTCAACGTGATGATCATTGATGTGAACGAAGCCAATGTCGACAACCGTGGCTTCTTCTGCTATATGAGCAAGAAGAAGTCTGTCGGTTACCGACGCAAGCTTGCTTGGCTCGAGGCACGCTTCTCGGAGGGGATGAGGATAAAGCTCCTCGAGCTGCCGGACCGAGGTTTCATCGAGTACCTACCGGGGGAGAACGCTTGGCGAGCCGTGGATGCCAGAGGTTACATGTTCATCCATTGTCTTTGGGTAGTCGGCAAGAGTAAAGGAAGGGGCTTTGCATCGGCACTGCTCGACGAGTGCATTCGCGATGCGAAAGCTGCGAAGATGAAGGGTGTGGCCATGCTGACAAGTGAGAAGAACTGGCTGCTCAAGAAACGCTTCCTCGAAAAGCACGGCTTTGAAAGAGTGGCGGAGTCGCCACCACCATTTTCTCTAATGGTCAGAAGGTTTGGGACGGTGAAGCTGCCTTCATTGTTGGACAACAGTGCAACTGTCCGCCGACGATACGGCACGGGACTGACCGTGTTTCGCAGCGACCAATGCCCCTACATCGAGGATGCCACGAAAACCGCATTACACGCCGCGGCAAATGCTGACATTGAGGGCCGAGTGGTTGAGCTGAAAAGCGCTGCCGAGGTGCGGAAGCTCTCACCGACGCCGTTTGGCGTTTTTGGGATTGTGCTCCACGGTCGGCTTCTCAGTTACCACTACATGTTGGAGAAGGATCTCTTGCGGTTGTTGAAGATGTGATCGTCTGTTCCCTGACAACCCTTCTTGAGTATTCCGTCACTAAGGTTTGTACGAACTCCTTTGATCTTGGATAGATGAGAATGAAACACACTCGTCGGCTGGCCGCGATGATAGCCGCCTGGTCTCCCGTTGCTTTAGTAATGATCTGCGCGTCAGGCTGCAACACGCCTGAGACCGGGACGCTCCGTCCCGAGCTGGCTTTCAGCATCAGTGGCGAGAATGGCCTCACCGCGGCAAGGGACCTGACGGTCGATCGTGCAGGGAACGTGTTCGTATTCGACTACGGTGACTACATGATACGGAAGTTCGATCCGCAGGGAACGCTACTCGCTGAATTCGGTGGCACTGGTGAGGAGCCGGGCATGTTTCAGCACCTGATGGCAATCAAAGCCGAGGGCGACAGTCTCATTGCGTTGGATGCTGGTGCGCTGTCGGTTTTTGACCTGTCGGGTGAGCTGCGTTCACGAAAATCGTTCGTTGACACAGTGATCTGTGATCTCCCGCGCGTACACAAACTTGGCAGGTGGGCAGGCGAGTGGATCATTCAAGAGACTGCAGAGAAGGTTCTCACCTACAGAAGTGAGGATGGTGCTGAGACAAGCCGACCAGGGTCCTACACTCTGAGCGAGTTCTTCCCCGGTTTGGAGCCGGGCGAGATGTTCTTCATCAATCCGACCCAGGTGCGTTCTTACCTCTATGACTTCAACGTTGACGGGCGTTTGGTTTGGGCAGTGTCGGATGGTCTTCAGGTGTTCGCAGACGAGCAGGGACTGCAGCGACAGTTGTTGCACGCGGAAGCCACCGCGATTCCGTTTCCTCGTGAAGAAGCTGCCGCTCTGGAAACACGTCAGGCCGCTCTTGGCGCGCCCTTTTTCCTGAACGTTCCAACTGACTATCAGATAATCCATCACCTGGTTGTCGACGAGGCAGGGGATATCTGGCTCTATGTAAAGAGTCAGGAGCGTACCGGACTGCTTCGACTATCGGCAACGGGCATGGTTGCCGGTTCGTATCGACTGGAAGCTGAGTTCGATCCGATAACGGCGCGTTTGGCAGCGGCGAATGGACGTTTGTACTTCATGGTAGGAGGCCGGGAAGAGACGCAGATATTTGATGTCGACCTGCCCTGAAGGAAGTGCGGTGCCGGTTTGTTCCGGCGCCGCATGCCTGAAGCGCTCGTGCTGGCTTACGAACTGCTGTCGAGTTCGATGTTGCCGTTTACAGTTGTCATCGCAAGCGTTCTGCCCCCGTTCCCAAGAACGCCGCGAATATCGCCGGGACTCACGATCGTGAGTGTCATGTCGGCCGTAATGCTGCCGTTCACGGTGTGGAGATAAACATCTGCATTCGTTTCGGCGGGTACATGAACCGAGATATTTCCGTTCACCGTCGTGTAACCAAGATCCTGATCCCAGTCCGCTAATCCGATCCTAGCGTCGATCGAACCGTTGACGGTTGCGGCTGTTACGAGTTGTGACGTCGAAAAGCGGACGTCACCGTTCACGGTGTAGGCAAAGGCATTGCTCGCCAGATCCGCCCCGTTCACCGAGCCATTGACTGTGCTGCCCACAAAGTCGACCCCGGCTGGCACTGCTACCCAAAAGGTGACCTCAACGTCGTTATCTCTCGTGTTCATCCGGCCATCAGCCCCAGGTGCGCATTCGTTCGGCAGCTCTCCCGGGACGTCCGGGTACACAGCACAGATCGTTACGCCGCCGGAATGGGTAATCACCTCTATATCCACCTCTGCCGGATCGCTTTCGTCTCCTTCCTTGGAGGCGGTCACGATCACAGAGTTGCCGGAGGTCGAGCTGGCGATGATATCACCGTTGATGCCTTTGATCTCGATCGCGTCACCCTGGTCGACCGTTCCGCTCCATTCTGTATCGACTGATATGGGTCCCGTCGTGTCGCCGCAACCCGTGACTGCGAGCGCGAGCACTGCCACGACCGAAATCCTGAATTCGTTTACCATGTCCCCTCTCCTTACTGACAGATGTGCCGGTCGGCAAATCGCCGTCTGTGTCCAAGGACTTAACGCGAACGAGGGGTGTTTTCTGACGGGCGGTTGCCTGGTTTCGGGAGAAGTCCCGGAGCTGCCGAGCTCGGCTTGCAAGCGCCGGCGCATGGGCGTATGCTAGCGGCGTATAGTGATCCCCGTGGCACCGTTGTCTTCTGAGAGGATCAAACCATGAGATTCAGGTTAGGATTGTCGGGAATTGCGCTTTTCGCAGCGATTCTTGCCGGCTGCAGTCAGTACGGTCAGTCGAGTAGCCCGGATTCGGATAGCGCGGCACCGATGTTCTTCAACATCACGAGCGGTCCGGACGATCCGCACCCGGTGACGATGGCGCTGCAGTTGGCCGGGCACGCGCTGGACGATCAACGCAGCGTCGTCCTGTTCTTCAACGTGCGCGGTGTGCACGTGCCCACAGCGCAGCTGCCGGACACCTTGGCTTTTGGCGACAGGCCGATCAAGGAGATGCTGGTCTCACTGATGGAGCGCGGCGCTGAGGTCCACGTATGTCCGCATTGCATGGCCGCGCTCGGCGTGGAATCGACCGATCTGCTACCAGGAGCACAGGTTACGAATCGAGGCATGCTCTTCTCCCATCTCACAGGGAACACGGCTGTGTTCACATACTGATGTCTGGGTAGGGGGTTGGGTTGACGTCCTCGATCGTTTTCGAATGCGCAGAACAAGGAGGGGCGTCGAATGAAACGGCTAGAGACTGATCTATCAGCGGGAATCTGGTCACTACCGTCGTTTCCGATAGTGTTGGTGACGGTCGGCCGCAATATCATGACTGCTGGTGCGTTTTTGGTTGTATTCGTTCG
>JBDGYW010000091.1:0-13499 GCA_039588935.1 Gemmatimonadota bacterium
GTGGGTGAGGCGGGGCCGGTGAAGATCGCTCTGTATTGATCCCCGGCCGGTCGCGCGTGGATTCGATCTGGAAGTACTGCTGGGCCCCCGACGTGGCGCTCCAGAACCAGCGCCATGAGCCGGAACGGTGGTTCGCGCCTACCCGGGCGAGGCTGGTCTCTTCACCTGTACGTGGCCCTTGAGCAAGCACATGGGTCCGACCTCGCGAAACCCGTTCAACGAGATTGAATGCGGCGACCACTACGCGCGCGCCCTGGCAAGTTGGGGGATGTTGACGAGCCTGTCGGGATTCGAATACCACGGGCCCAGCGGAAGACTGGGGTTTGCACCCCGGATCACACCGGAGGACTTCTCGGCAGCGTTCACCGGAGCAGAGGGTTGGGGCTCGATATCTCAGACCCGCGATAGCAGCATCCAGAAGGATTCCGTCTCAGTTACAGCTTCTCCAGGACACCCGGCAACTCGAGCAGGGATTTCAATCGGGCGTCGGCCCGGGTGAGCGCCTCGTTTTCGGAGGGCGTGAAACCTCGTGGTACGGCTACCACCCTTGTCTTGGCGGCAATGCCAGCGAGGACTCCGGCAACCGAGTCTTCCACGACCGCCGTGGTATCGGGATCGACGCCCATACGGTGCATGATCGCGAGATAGACGTCGGGCTCCGGCTTGCCACGCGCACATTCATCACTCGAGACGATTTCCTCGAAGAACCCATGCCAGTCGGCACCATCCAACGCCGCTTCTATGAGCCGCCTTGGTGAACCCGAGGCAAGACCGACACGATATTTCCCCGCACAGTGCTCCAGGGCTTCATGTGCTCCGGGCAGGATCGGGACGTTTCCACGTTTGTAGGCCTCCGCCATGATACCGATGGTTCCGTTCAACACTTCTTCCCGGGCCATGGCCCCCGCGAGCTTTTCGGTGACGTAGTCAACCCACACCGAGGTCCTCACGCCCATCAAGCGCTCCTGGTCGGCATCGGTCCAGCTCTTGCCGAAACGCGAGAAGAGTTCGCGTCTCGATTCAAACCACACCGGTTCACTGTCAACGAGCAATCCGTCCATGTCGAAGATCACTGTCTGGATCACTAGGTGTTCCTCCCGTAAGTTCCTTACCGATTCGTCCGCATGATATAACAACGGGACTCATCCATACGCCACCCGACGTTGTTTTGGTGTGGTCTCTGTTTCGATCGGAGGTCTGATGGTCACCAGTTCTCCACGACGGTTCGCTATCGGCGTTGACTTCGGCACCAACAGCGTAAGGGCGTTGGTGGTCGACGTTGCCGACGGTACCGAGGTAGCCACTCACGTGAGCGGCTACCCGAGCGGGGAGGCCGGCGTCCTTCTCAGCCCGAATGACCCTAACCTCGCTCGTCAAAACCCCGCGGATTACATCGGCGGTTTCTATTCATCTGTGAAGCGCGCGGTCGTAGCGGCAAAACGGAAACGGGGATTTGAAGTCGAGCAGGTGATTGGTATCGGCGTCGACACAACGGGATCGACGCCGCTCCCGGTGGATCGCGACGGGCTGCCACTGGCACTACACCCTGAGTTCCAAAGTGAGCTTGCGGCGCACGCCTGGCTATGGAAAGATCACACAGCTCACGCGGAGGCGGCCGAGATCACGGCCAGAGCGGCGAAACACCGCCATCACTATTTGAAGAAGTGTGGCGGGGCGTACAGCAGCGAATGGTACTGGTCCAAGATCCTCCACTGCAAACGTAGCGCTCCCAAGGCTTTCAATGCGGCTTACGGCTGGGTCGAACTCGCCGATTATGTTCCCGCATTCATCACAGGGAACACCGATCCACACACCATGGCGCGCGGCATTTGCGCAGCCGGTCACAAGGCGATGTACCACGACGATTGGGGTGGGTTGCCGTCGGAGCGGTTCCTGGCATCGCTCGATCCCGACGTGGCCCCTTTGCGCAGACGCTACACGAAACAAGCCGTTCCATCAAACCACAAAGCCGGCAACCTGACCGCCGACAACGCAAAAAAGGTTGGCCTGCCGGCAGGGATTCCGGTCGCGGTCGGCGCGTTCGACGCACACATGGGGGCAGTGGGCGCAGGCATCAAACCGGGAACACTGGTCAAGATCATCGGCACGAGCACCTGCGATATGATGGTCGCGCCTCTGAGTCAACCGCTCCCGGATGTACCTGGGCTTTGCGGAATCGTACCCGGCTCCATCTTACCAGACATGTATGGCCTTGAAGCCGGACAGTCTGCTGTCGGCGACATCTTCAACTGGTTCGCGAACCAACTCGCACCCGCTGACTTCACCGCTGAGGGAGATCCCCACGACAACCTTTCCGGTGCCGCCGAAAATATCCTACCGGGAGAGAGTGGGCTACTCGCTCTCGATTGGAACAACGGGAACCGCACGATTCTGGTGGATCCGAGACTCACTGGCCTGGTTGTGGGTCAGACGCTGCACACCTCCGCCCCGGAGATCTATCGCGCACTTGTGGAGGCCACCGCGTTCGGCGCCCTGACCATCATCAACCGTTTGGAGGAATACGGGGTAGGGGTCAAGGAGGTCGTGAACTGCGGCGGTATCGCGGAGAAAAGTCCGCTCGTGATGCAGATATACGCAGATGTCTGCAATCGCCCTATGAAGATCAGCCGTTCGGCACAAACGTGCGCATTGGGGGCCGCGATCTTCGGCGCTGTAGTGGGTGGTGCGTATCGCAGCGTCCGGGCGGCACAACGGAGAATGACAGGTGTGAAACGCGAGGTGTTCCGCCCGCGCAGAGCGGCTGCCGGCGTTTACGCCGAGCTCTACCTGCTCTACAAACAGCTTCACGATACGTTCGGCAAGGCCGACCATGCAGAGGCACTCGGCAACGTGATGAAATCGCTGCTTGCCATTCGCGATCGAACGCGGAGAGGATGAAGAATGCTGGAAGATCTCAAGCGTGAGGTATGTCGCGTCAATCGGGCACTTGTTGAGCATGGGCTGGTGAGACTCACATTCGGGAACGTGAGCGGCATCGATCAGCATCAGAAGCTCGTTGTCATCAAGCCGAGTGGCGTCCCGTATGGCGGATTGGTGCCAGAGCAGATGCTTGTAGTCGACCTGGAGGGGAACGTGGTTGATGGAAATCTCCGACCCTCCACCGACACGGCGACGCACGTCCGTCTTTATAATCACTTCGAGGGAGTCGGAGGAATCACCCACGTCCACAGCCGGTTCGCGACCATGTTCGCGCAAGCCAGACGTGAGATAGCTTGTTACGGCACTACCCACGCCGACTACTTCAATGGTCCCGTTCCCGTCACGCGCTCACTCACGCAAGATGAAGTCCAGCAGCAATACGAGACCAATACGGCTCGCGTCATCCTGGAGCGCTTCGATGGGGTCGATCCCGTCGCGATGCCAGCAGTGCTGGTAGCGGGCCACGGCCCGTTCACGTGGGGCAAGGACGCGACCGAGTCGCTCGACAACGCCGTGGCGTTGGAGACTGTTGCTGAGATGGCGTTCGGCACTGAAATGCTTCGTGCGGATACACCCATCCTGGACCGACACCTGCTCGACAAGCACTACCAGCGCAAACATGGAGACGGAGCGTATTACGGACAGGGGTAGCGAATGAACTGGCTGGACTGGTTGGTAATCACGGGATATTTCGGAGTTCTTCTCGCCCTGGCATGGTGGGTGATACGGAGGAACAGAGATACTGCCGACGACTACTTCCTTGCCGGAAGAAACCTCGCCTGGTGGATCGTCGGGGCGTCGATCTTCGCCTCAAACATCGGCTCGGAGCATGTCGTCGGATTGGCCGGATCAGGGGCCACAGACGGTGTCGCCATGGCCCACTACGAACTTCACGCGTGGTGCCTGCTGGTGCTCGGTTGGATCTTCGTGCCGTTCTACACGCGCTCCAAGATCTTCACCATGCCCGAATTCCTCGAGCAGCGCTTTAGTCCGACAAACCGCTGGGTGTTGTCGATAATCTCACTGTTTGCGTACGTGCTCACCAAGATCGCGGTGGGCATCTTCGCCGGGGGCATCGTCTTCTCCGTATTGCTGCCGGAGCTGCGCGTCGGGCCCCTCGACAGCTTTTGGATCGGATCGATCCTCGTGATCGTGCTCACGGGTCTGTATACCATCGTAGGGGGTCTGCGGGCGGTGGCCTACACGGAAGCCCTGCAAACGGTAGTGCTCGTCCTGGGATCGATCCTCGTGACTCTGTTTGGCCTCGAAGCGCTTGGCGGTTGGGGGGCTCTGCGCGAAATCGCCGGCTCCGAGATGTTCAACCTCTGGAAGCCGCTGGTTCCCGAGGCCGTCGCCGGTACCTGGGCACCAGTCAAGGAGGTAGATGCTTCCGGGCAGGTCGTCCGTATGGCATGGTACTTCAACGACAACTACCCGTGGCTCAGCATGCTCTTCTGCGCGCCGGTAATCGGGCTGTGGTACTGGTGCACCGACCAGTACATCGTGCAGCGCGCGTTGGGCGCCATGAACGAGCAGCATGCGCGCCGCGGCAGCATCTTCGCCTCATTCCTGAAGTTGCTTCCGGTTTTCATCTTCATCATACCCGGCATGATCTGTCTCGCGCTGGCGCAGAGTGGCGCCATTCCTGAAATCGGGCAGGTGATTTTCGATGCGGACGGGAACGTCATCGCCGACGAAGCGCAGAAAGCTTTCCCGCTCCTCGTGACTACGGTTTTGCCGGCGGGTGTGCGGGGCATCGTGGTTGCGGGATTGCTCGCGGCGCTGATGAGTTCGTTGGCCGGCGTCTTCAACGCGTCAGCGACGCTGTTCACCATGGACTTCTACAGCAAGCTGCGCCCGGGCATCTCCCAGCACCGTCTGGTCTGGATCGGGCGCATAGCCACCACCGTAATGGTGGTGATCGGGCTCATCTGGATTCCGGTCATTCAGGGCGGGCGCGGACTGTACGACTACCTGCAGGGTGTGCAGTCCTACCTGGCCCCACCGATATTCGTCGTGTTCTTCCTCGGGGTCTTTTGGAAACGCATGAACGCGCAGGGAGCTCTGTGGGCGTTGATCGTCGGGTTCGTCATGTGTCTGACCCGCCTCGCGATCGATACTCCGGTCGAACTTGGGTGGGGTGCGCTAGAAGACGGTTATACACATGGTTCCCTATTCTGGATCATCAACAACACGTTCTTCCAATATTACAGCATCGTGATGGTGTTGGTGTGCGTGGCTGTGATGGTGTCGGTGAGCTTCGCAACGCGTGAGCCGGACTACGAGAAGATCAGCGGACTCACGGTCGGCACCACCACGGATGGGCAGCGAAGCGAGTCGCGCCGCAGCTGGGGCCGGATCGACGTGATTGCGTCCGTAGGAGTGGTGCTCGCGATTATGGCGGCGTACCTCTACTTCCGGGGGTGAAGGAGGATCCACCCGCAGTGGTTTGCTGAGCCGATTACGTCCCTAGCGGAATCTCCAGCTTTGTCACCGAGGCCGCAGGGAATCGGTACACGAACGGCGAGCTACTTACACGCACGATTTCGGTAATCGGCACGACGGTGTTGGGCTGCTCGAACGTGTTATGGTCGTGCACGTCCATTGCGGTTAGAGTCGTTGCAGTCACATCACCCACAGTCGCTTCACGCACCGTAATTTCAGTGTCGCGAGGTTCGGTCATGTGCGTATTTGTCACAGTGAGAGTGAGCGTGTCGTCGCGCACCGACGCGGAACCGTTCAGTCCCCACAGTGTCCTCTCTTCTCCTTCATCGTTGCTCCAACGAACAGTAGGTGCTGCGGTAACGGTGCGCACTGCACTTGCACCCTGGTGCGCGGCATACATCGCAAACACATGGTATGTCGGTGTGAGCAGGAACTGATCTTCGTCCGCTAGGAACAGCGAGTGGATGGTGTTCACCAGTTGCGCGACATTGGCCATCGCGACCTTGTCGGCATGCCGGTTGAATATGTCGAGCGTCATGCCGGCAACCAACGCGTCTCTGATAGTGGACTGCTGGCCGAAGAGATGGCCGGGATCGACGTTCGTGGTCATCCGATGCCAGGCGCCCCATTCATCGACTACGAGCTTGATGCGGTGATTGCGATCCAGTTCCCCCATCACCTGCCACTGCGCCGTGATCAAGGAATCCATACGGTTTGCGCTGGAGAGCAGATCGTACCATGCGGTGTCATCGAATGCCACCGCTTCGCCGTTCGGTGCGCTCGTGTAGTGGTGCAGTGCCCAGCCCCACATCCGGTTGAGGTTGCGGCGCTCGTTGAGAGCGGTAAAGAAACGCCGCGTCCAATCGAGGTCTCTTCCGCTCGGCCCCGACCCGATGAACCGGAGGTTCACTCCGTAATCGGGTACTGCCCAGGTCGCGAAACGGCGGTATTCGGCTGCGTACTCCTCCGGCGTGAAGTTGCCACCGCACCCCCATGACTCGTTTCCGACGCCCCAGTACCTGGCGTTGAAGGGCTCTCGATCCCCGTTTGCCTCGCGTTGTTCGGCCAGCGTCGTACTTCCCGTTGGCGAGTTGCAGTACTCGAGCCATTCGAAAAAGGCACGTGCCGGCAACGATCTGATGTTGACCGCCAGATAAGGTTGTGCGTCCACCAATCGACAGAACCGGATGAACTCGTTTGTGCCGAAATGGTTGGTGTCGTACTTCTCAGGCAGATAGCCTGCGTCGCGCCATTCACGTTGGTCGACCCAGAAGTTGGTCCGCTTGGGGCGGGACTCGCGTGGACCTATTCCATCACGCCAGTCATACGAATCAGCAAAGCAGCCTCCCGGCCAACGCACCACGCTTGGGCGGATCGGTCGTAACGCATCAACGAGCGCCCTCCGGATACCGCCGATGTTCGGAATGCTCGAGTCCTCACCAACCCATATGCCGTCGTAAACAACGCCGCCCAAATGCTCCACGAAGTGGCCGTATATCTCCGGCGCAATCGTACCGATCGGCTCCTCCAGCATTATGTCGATCCGCGAGTCGGCAAGTTGAGAAGCTCCGGTGCGCCTGGCCCTAGTGGCTAATGCGCTGCTCAGGCCCAAGCCGCCGACCACACTCGATGCGACAAAGTCCCTTCTGGATATCGCGGTCATGGTGCACCTCCACACGCGCCAATATGGCCGTCAGACCAGGGTTCGGCAAATCCACATGCCGCCCTGGCTCAAACATGGAGGGCCAGGCATATTCGACTCGATCCGGGTGCGCGGAGGGATTCACCCGCATGCAGAGCGTTGAGTTTTTGGATTCAGTTCTACGTTCAGTTCTCAGTTCGAGAGGGCCAACACAATGAAAGATCGCCGTAGGCGTCATGCGCAACTTTCACGGGCTTGCGCAATCAGTCTGTTCCTGGCGTTCGCGCTGTCAACATCCGTGGTCGCTCAGGCAGGTCAACGGCCGCAGCGCGACGAGGCAGACTCGCTGCCGACCCTCGGCCTTAACCAAGGTTTCATCGACTTCGAAACGCCTTCGTTCAACCTGAAGCTAGTCCGCGCATCCCAAACCGTGGCAGCGCTATCACCCAAGGGTGCGGACGGTTTCGATTTCACACCGGGCGATTGGCTGGAGAAGCGGAACAGCAACGGCTTCTTCCACCTGGGAGACTTCACGATACGGTTGCGGAAGGCCGGGGCAGCCGATTGGCAAGATGTTTCGACCGCGGCCACGCGCGCGCCGGTTGAGCCTGTGGTAGTTGCGGATCCTGTGTTGGCAGCCGCCGACCTTACAGCCACTTTGCCGGCCGATTTTCCTCTTCGCGTACGACGCTATTGGGAGATCGACGACGGCAAGCTCGCCCTACGTTTCGAACTCACCAACGAGTCGGACGCAGCCGTGGAGATCGGCGCGTTGGGAATCCCAATGGTCTTCAACAACATCCTGGAGGACAGATCTCTCGACGAAGCGCACGCCACCTGCTCGTTCTACGATCCGTACATCGGCTTGGATGCCGGTTACCTACAGGTGACCCGCCTGAGCGGACACGGACCAGCACTCGTTGTGGTGCCGCTCGGCGACACGCCGTTCGAGGCCTACAATCCCTTGCTATCCGACCCCACCAGGCGCGGCATCACCTTCGAGGGATTTTACGAGTGGATGGCGCACAGCACAGCGTATGCAGATGCAGAGTGGTCTGACGCAGAACCGTGGAACCAACCGACATCGGCGTTTCTGGATCCGGGGGAATCGCGATCGTACGGTGTGAAGTTCCTCGTCTCCGACTCCATTCGAAACATCGAGTCCACCTTGATCGCCAATAGTCGTCCGGTCGCAGTCGGCATCCCCGGCTATGTGCTACCGATGGACCTCGAGGCCAAGTTATTCGTCAAGCACGCTGAGGAAGTTCGGTCGATAGAAGTCGAACCCGCCGGCGCCCTTTCGGTCGCAGCCGCCGGCACGACGGAGAACGGTTGGCGGTTCTACGACGTTCATGGCCTCGCGTGGGGTCGCGCGCGGATAACGGTGGCCTACGATGGCGGAACCGAACAGACGATTCACTATAAGGTCATCAAGCCCCAGACCCAAGTTGCTGCGGACCTCGGCCACTTCCTCACGACCGAGCAGTGGTTCGAGCATCCGGACGACCCGTTCGGGCGCAGCCCTGCCGTTATCAGCTACGACTACGATGAGCGTCGCCACGTAACCGAGGATAACCGCGCCTGGATCGCAGGGCTCGGCGATGAAGGAGGCTCTGGCTCGTGGCTCGCCGCGTTCATGAAGCAGCTCGGTTCGCCCGATCCCGAGGAACTGGACAAACTGCAACGCTTCATCGACGGCGTCCTCTGGGGTGGTTTGCAGTACGACGAAGGCGATCTCGAGTACGGCGTGCGGAAGAGTCTCTTCTACTACGAGCCCGACTCAATGCCTGAAGGGACGTACAGCGACAGCGTCGAATACGGCGGCTGGTCGAGCTGGAACAAGGAACACGCGGAGACGGTTGGGCGTTCGTACAACTACCCGCATGTTGCTGCTGCACACTGGGTTCTGTACCGACTTGCCCGCAACAACGAGGGGCTCGTCACAAACCACGATTGGGATTGGTATCTGGAGCGCGCGTACCAGACTGGAGAAGCCATGGTCCGGCGCGCTCCGCGTTACGCGCAGTTCGGCCAGATGGAGGGGACAGTCTTCGTCCGAATCCTACAAGACCTGGAACGTGAAGCGTGGACGGCGCAGGCCGACGCGCTCCGGGTGACGATGAAGGGCCGTGCCGAGCTATGGCGGTCGCTGGGATACCCGTTCGGCAGCGAGATGCCGTGGGATTCAACCGGGCAGGAGGAAGTGTACGCCTGGTGCCGGTATTTTGGCTTCGACGAGAAAGCATTGGTGACGCTGAACGCGATTCTGGGCTACATGCCGACGGTGCCCCACTGGGGGTACAACGGGAGCGCGCGCCGCTATTGGGATTTCTGGTATGCCGGAAAGCTCAGGCGTCTGGAGCGCCAACTTCATCATTACGGTTCCGGGATGAACTCCATACCGGTGCTCACCGAATTCCGCGACAACCCGGATGACCTCTATCTGCTGCGCGTCGGCTATGGCGGTGTCATGGGCGCTATTGCTAACATCACGCAAGAAGGCTTCGGCCCGAGCGGTTTTCATTCCTTCCCTTCCACACTGCGAATCGACGGTTACTCGGGCGACTACGGCCCCGGGTTCTTCGGCCACGCAATGAATATCGGCACATACGTGACACACGATCCGGAGTTCGGCTGGTTGGCGTTCGGTGGGAATATCTCAGCCGAGGGAGAGTCGGTCACAGTGAAACCGTTGGACTCGGCCCGGTCGCGTGTTTACATAGCACCGCTGGGCCTATGGCTCACACTGGATGCGGGCAAATTCGACAGCGTGGCGATGACCGATGAGTCAGTGTGGGTTTCGCTATCGCCCGCTACACCACACTCACCGATCGCGCGTTTGCGAGTGGAGCAGCCTGCGGCCATTGACGGCGTAGGCATGTTTGCACCAACGGAACAATTCACTACTGAACGCGGTGGCCACGTGATACCGCTGAGTGACAGAACCACCGAAGTGATCTTGGAGACAGTGCGCTAGGCAGACGTCGCTTCAGCGACAGTCAGTTAGCCGAGTAGCGGCGTCAGCCGTGAAGCATCGTGAGTGACGGCTTCAGCCGCGAAACATCGCGAGTCCCGTCTGTGACCACGATTAGACTCGAGCGTGATCGCTGATCTACCGTTCAACATCCCCCCGTATCATCCGAATGCCAAATACCGTGGTTATCTGACCAGTATCCAAGGCCTCGAACCTCACCGTTACCCTATCCTTGCCCCGAACGATTTCCGCGGGAATCGGATACTCGATATCGAAGAACCGATGAGGTTCCTCGAGTCGCATTTCTTCAACCGCTAGCCTCTGTCCTTCTACCTGGATCTCGAAGTACGCCGGTGTTCCCCTCCGGTCACCGCTGTAGAAGGTGAGGATGAGTGTCATAGGGTGATCCGGTTCAACGGGCACGTCATACGAGAACCAGCTTCCACCCCTCCTGCCCGGACGACCCATGATTCGCTGCGGCCTCGCGTCGTCACCGGCCACATAGTTGAACTCTCGCTCGAAGACCGTCTCACCCGGCTGCAAGAACGCCACCGTAGCAGCTTCCAATCTTCTCTGCCTCTCTGCCCCCTCTGCGTACTCTGCCTTTTCCTCAACCCATTCATCCGGGGTGAACAAATCCCAATAGGTGGAGTAGGTGCGCCGGTGCAGGCGATAGAATGGCACCAGGTCCACATCCTTGACTCGTCCTCCGGCATTGGGCTCTCTACCGGCATTGTCAGTCCGGAATCGTGTGGGCGTACCCACCGCCGGTTTCACCCACGAGGACACCGCCTGCTCGGCAGTAACGAACACAGGCACCGTCGGCGGCGGCTCGAGCCCTTCGCCTTCTACACTCCCCCGCGCTCTTTCTGGCCCAAGATCCCCGGCCAGCACCAACGGACCCCAGAGAATAGCAGCGCGCCGTGGGTTGTCCGGAGTGGTTTCGAGCCGCAGCGATTTGGGCAGCGCTACCTCAACGACATCTCCCGTTTTCCAGGTGCGTTTCAGTTCGAGATAGGAGCTGGCCTCATACGGATAGTCGTAGTATCGGCGGCTGCGCACTCTCTCCTCCGTTTCCTCCGTCCGGTCTCCTGTGTCGCTCACCACCTGCCCGTTCACCCGCACAGCGTATCCCTCACCTGCCCAGTAGGGACGACGGAGTGCGAGCGTGAACTCTTTTGGCGTTTGGAGTGTCAATGCGAGAGATGCCGTCTCGCCCTCTGGGAATCCGGTATCCACCGCCAGGCGTACGCCCGCGTCTTCCCACTCCACCGTTGACGGCGCATAGAGGTTCACCCAGAGGCGATCGCCCGACTCGTAGTAGATCCCGTCACCGTGAAGTGCGTGACTCTCCATCCCCGACCCGACGCAGCAGGTGAAACTCCGCATCATGTTCTGGTACTCGTGTTGTACCCCCCGACCCACAGGCACCATGTAGCAAGTTCGACCATCCTCCGGGTCGATCGATGCCAGAATGTGATTGAACAGCGCACGTTCCAGGAAGTCGGCATAATGAGCATCGGGACGCAGCGAAAAGAGCCGCCGCGTGAGCTTCAGCATGTTGTATACGTTGCAGGTTTCGGCCGTGCGACCGTCAGCCCTTCCACCGATCTGATCGGGCGGGCCGAAATACTCGTCGGTGCCGTGACCGCCGGTTGAAAAACTGTGGTGCTGAACTACACGGTCCCAGAAATACCCCGCAGCAAGCAGGTCGGCCGCGGTGCCCGCATATGCGTATCTATCCGCCGAACCGATGAGTTTCGGGATCTGAGTGTTGCCGTGCGTGCCGGCGAGGTTGTCCTGGTGTCTCTGTAGCGGCCGGATGAACGCCTCGTGCTCGAACTTGTAGGAGAGATCCAGCCACCGTTCGTCACCGGTGTCGGCATAGAGATCGACCATCACCTCGTTCATGCCGCCGAACTCAGTGTTCAGCATGTGCTGGATCTGGCTGTCGTTTAGCCCCGAGAGTATTCCTTCCGCCCACTCGGCAAACTTGACTTCGACATCGAGGGCGGTCGCATTGCTGGTGTACCGATACGCATCCCTCAAACCAGCGTAAGTCTTGTGCAAGGTGTACCATGGCGACCACTCGCCGTTCAGGTCGAATGAGGCCGATCGGATCTCCCCGCGCGCAAGAGCACCGTAGGCCTCCCGGCCTCCCTCCAGGGCGCTCAGGTAACCGTCACCGTGCCTGTCCTGCACTTGCCTCAGCTCTTCGACGATATAGTCCGCACGCTGTTTGAACCGTTCGTCACCGGTTGCCGCCCACATCAGGCTCACGCCAGACAGGTAGTGGCCACCGATGTGCCCGGTGAGATTCCTGCCGCCGCCGTCCCAGCCGCCGTACGGCTCAGCCTTCGGCGAGAGCCCGGCACGCTCGCGGTAGTATGCCAGCATCCGATCGGGATCGAGCTGCAATAGATACCGTGCATTCAGGTCCTGAGCGTGCTTCAGTGGCCCACCAGCCAGTCGGACCCCGTGCAACGGCAGCGGTCGGGCTCGGCGTGATTCACCCTCGATGTTTCCCAGTTGTCGCACCAACTGCTGCTGCGAGAGTGGGAGGCCGGCGAGCAATGGTGTAGCACCGGCTCCGAGTCCCAACTTCAGGGCGTCACGACGGGACAATGTCAAAATGGGTCTCCTGTTGGGTGAGCAACGAAAAGCTAATCCCGCAGTACCAGGGTGTGCCAACTAAACGTACGTACCCCGCCGCGCGTTTGTCCGAAGCGCCTCCCGCGGGTCGAGCCATCGAGAGGCGTTGTTGGGAATTCCCAACCCGCGTTATCTTCAAAACGTCCAAGTCCCTTTCGCGGAAACAAATCAAATCCGCAAAAAGATGTTTCTCTTGAAAAGCCAGTTCACGATGTACCAATCCATCCAGAGAACAATCAGTGCCGTGACAAACCCAACGAGCACGTGTCCAGCAGCCCAGCCCAGGATTCCGTCCGTGAACGGCCTGGCGACCTGCGTGAGCCAGAGGTTGCCCCCCAGGTGTGAGAATAGATAGATGAAGAGCGGATTCATTCCGAACACGATCGCAAACTGGGCCCAGCGTTTCCATCCCTTCACGTCGATAATCCAGTAGGAGACCGCAAGGACAATCAGGCACCAACCACCAGTGACGATCACAAACGAAGTGGTGCAGATCCGTTTGATGATTGGAGTGATGGGGTCCATCCCGTAGCCCACGATCAATCCGATTGCCCCTGCGATTAACAGCGTCTTGATCTTTTGGGCCGAAGTGCGCTCGCTCATCAGGACATAACCCGCCAGCACACCCCAAATGGTATGAGCTGCAGTGGGTACTGCGTTGACGGCTACCCAGTGTCCTCCCGACAGCTTGCCCATCAAAAGCATGTCCATCCAGGAACCGAAGTTCTGGTCCGGCGTGAACGCCTGATTGAACCCGGCGATCGGCCACAACCGGTAGAGCAGTTCGGTCAGGATAAGCAGCCCAACGGTCCACAGCAGTTGTGTTCGGGTGCTTTTTCGCATCAG
>JBDGYW010000092.1:0-13491 GCA_039588935.1 Gemmatimonadota bacterium
CAACGTACAGGTCTGCGTCCACCTTCAGGATTTCGGCGCTCACCTTGTCCCTCGTATCGTCGGGGGTATGCCACCACCAATATCCGCCGTCCTCCGCCAAGCGGGAGTGGTTCAGCTGCAATAGAGGAAGCCCCACTCCATTGAAAGATTGATCCGAGTTTCGGCCCGGAGGAGTGACGCGAACGGTATCTCCCACCTCGTACGTGAACACCTCCTGAGTCATACCCATCAGAGATGCGGTGGCATTGGCGCTGAAGCGTTTCGCCTCGATCTGACCCATCCCCTCGTAATTGACATGAGCCACGGCTCGGCGGCGAAGTTCGTCGAATCGGTTGTCCACGTACCAGGTCGACCCTGCGTAACGCCCATTGCTGTGGCCGGGCCACCAGGCCATCATCAGGCCTCTCTGGAGTTGGTCCCGGTGTCGGTGGAAAGCTCGGATCGTTTCCAGCATGGCAACATTGGCACCGGCGTTGTCCGTACCACCGTGGTACCAGGCGTCCAGATGTCCACCGGCCAGAACATAGGGGGAGTCCTCAGTAGGACCGGGAATGGATGCTGTCAGCAACCGCAGCTCTTTCCACCCCGTCCGTGTCTCGGTGCTCATCCTCAAACGTACGGGTCCTCTGTTCATCATCGCTCGCAGGCGATCTCCGTCGCTCCGTTTGATTTCGGCAACCGGGAGTCTGGGAATGCGGTGGTAGTTCGAAAGCGATGGCCCACCCCAGACCGAAGTAACTGTCAGATCGTTAAGACGTTCCTCCGGATTGATGAACAACACACCCGCGGCCCCGATCTGAGCCAACTGAATCACGGGGTCCGGGCGTGGTTGGCCGGTGACCAGTGCGATCTTTCCCGTCAGGTCAGGGAGTGAGGCGACGTTTGTGGAGCCTGTTGGACCCTGGGCGTCCAGTGTAAGCAGCTCGCCCGTTTCGGTGAGAATCGGCGGGAGGTCCGATAGCGCGCCGAGGTCTACTGCTTGGCCCCGAAGGACCCGGACGGTTGCCGACCCGGAGACGGTAATGGCGTCGGGAGCGAAGTCCGTCCCCGGCACGTCGATCGTGGCCGACACCGGATCGCTGATGTAGGCCGAGAACGTATCAACCGACACCTGAATTCCGTCAGCTTGAAGGGTCCGCCGCAGGTACTCCACTGCAGCGAATTCACCGGGGCTTCCGGAAAGTCGATCGTACTGGACGATGGAGTCCAACTCAACTTCCATGTTCGCGACAGTGATCTCTTCCTTGGCAGCCTCGATGAGAGCGGTAACCGCTGCGGGAGGAGCTGATTCACGGCACCCCATCAGGTGCAGCGCGAGGAGGAGTCCAGGGAATATGTTTCTCTTCATCCTACTCCTCCCCCCTGCGCCGTCTCTCCTGGGGAATCCAGTAACCCGTTCCCGAGAAGATTTGCGCTCTTTCGTTGATGGAGGCTTTGCGTTCGGCGGATAGTGGTTCGAAGGAGGAGACCGCGGCGGCCACACCCTCCAGCGTGAAATACGAATCGATGCCGATGGTGGCAGTTGTGATGGGGAGCGAAAGGACGTAGTGGATGTAGTCGGTCCACGTGGGCAGGTCCCAGCGGTCCCACGCCCCCGGCGGCGGGCCGTACTCTTCGATCCGGTCGGGCTTGGTGGCATTGGCCGGGAAGAAGAACCCGTTCCCGCACGTCTTCATCGCGATGATTGATACTCCCAACTCGCGAGCCGCGGCGATTGTCCCTGCCTCGAAATCCGGCACGCGCACTGCATTGATAGGAAGTTGGATCGCTTCCGGGTCCAGTTGCTCCAGACTGGCTGCGGCCACTTCCGGCGTGTGTGTAGAGACGCCCCGCGAGCCGACCACTCCCTCGTCCACCAAAGCCCTGATGGCTTTCTCCGCACCGTTGGGGCCGGCTACTTCCGTAACCTCCTCAGTGCTTCGGAGGAAATGATGCAGGACCAGATCCAGGTAGTCGGTGTTCATCCGCTCCATACTCCGCTCCATCTCACGCATGGCTCCGTCGTAGTCCCGCGCGTCCACCTTCGTTTCCAGGAAGGCCTTCGCCCGATGGGTGGTCATGGCCAGCCCGATGCGCCTCTCGGAGATCCCCTCAGCCCCTCCGTAGTTGGACCCAGTTTCCACGAGAGTGATTCCCCGGTCCACCGCGGCTCGGATCAGCTCCGCCCCTGTCTCATCGTCGGGGGTGGAAGTGTAGAACCGACTCCCTGCCCCGAAGCCCACGATACTGATCTCGGCACCGGCTCTCCCGAACGGGCGGGTGGGGATGGGAGTGCGACCCGAGTATAACACGGGATCGGCATGCAAGCCCGCAGGTCGGCCGTCCAAAAAGCTGCCCAGGACGCCCCCGGCCCCGGCCGCAGCGGCATGGGTGACGAATCGTCTGCGAGAGACAGGCGTTGAATTCTTGTCGTTGGTGGGATCGTGGCTCATGGCCGACTCCTTCGGGATAGAGCGGCCGATGCGGGTGTTGAGTGAGCATCGACCGCCGATGTCGATCTTATGCTTGGAAGGATACGCCTACGGTGTCCGGAGGGAAACCGATCTGGCTCGCGAAGGCCCCGCTCGCCACATCGGACTCCGAACCGTATCTTACCCTCAATGTCGGATCCCCCTTCGCAGCGGAAGTCCGCCGTCGGTGAGACATGCCGCATTTGAGAGGACGACTACGGCGACGGGTTGAGCGAACGGACTATGCCGATGGCATTCCCACGGAAACGCCAATTCCGGACTCTCAGTTCGATGCTCGTCGCCCTGGTTTGGATTTCGGGGTGTCAACCGGACCACTCCAACCAGCCGCTTGCAGGAGAGGACGGTCTCCGCACGGTCCGGGTGTTGTACAGTGGGGCCAACGAGCAAATCTTCGGCCCGGTGTGGGAGGATACCCCGAAGTTCCTGATCTTCCAGCCCCTCGTCACCTACGAGGCTAATACCTGCACTGACATCGTCGGAGGGCTTGCTGCGCGCTGGGATGCGAGCCCCGACTGGAAGACCTGGACGGTCGAACTGCGTTCAGACGTGCGATGGCACGATGGCGTGCCGGTGACATCCGCCGATGTTGCCTTTACCGTCGCTCTTTGGAAACACCCCGATGTGTTGTTCAACGGTGCTGGACCAGTTGACTCCATAGAAATACTCGACTCTCTCCGCTTTCGGGCTCATCTCGAGAGGCCGAGTGATTGGCCGATCGATGGTTGGGACGTCATATACCCGGCGCACCTCCTGAAGGATCTCGATCCAGCCGAGTTCTATGAGTGGGAGTTTTGGACACGGCCGGTTGGTAACGGCCCGTTCCGCTACGTACGGCACGTTCCCGAGACTTTGATCGAGTTGGAGGCGAATCCCGATTACTACCTGGGCCGCCCGTGTCTTGACCGAGTTCGTATCCAATTCAAGACAGGTGGCCAAAGCCAATCGGGAGTGCTGGAGCTGTTGGCAGGCAATATCGATATAGTGAGTGGCCTCTCTGGGATCGACGCGGCAGCGCTGGATCAAGAAACTCGTCTCAACGCCTACTTCGTATATCAGGCAATGTCGACCTGGCTGATTTGGAATTTCACCGATCCCCGTTTTTCCGACGTGCGTGTTCGGCAGGCCCTGGCCCACGCAACGGATCGTACGGGATTGCATCGGGTTCTCGGATTCCCCGACGGCGTTCCCGTCACTGATGGTGTCTTCTTCATGTGCGACCCGCAGAACATCCGGGCACCCGCACGATACGCCTATGATGTTGATCGTGCTCGGACGCTCCTCGCCGAGGCTGGGTGGAGGGATAGCGACGGCGATGCCGTGCTCGATCAGGACGGAGAATCATTCGCCTTCACGCTGCTGCTGGACCGCCGTGCCACCGCCGCCGCGGTGTTCGTGCAGGATCAGTTGCGACGAATCGGCATCGACATGACACTCCAGGCGCTGGAGTGGAGTGTCGTCGCGGCGCGTCTTGATGCTGGCGACTTCGAGGCCATCATCGCGCATTCTACGACACCGGAACGCAAGGTCGTCGCGATGGATTCCCCGCTCGGTCCGCTGGACCGCGAACTGGCCCGCATTGTGGATGCTGCGGAGACTGAAGCGAACCTCGATCGCCGGCTGCAATTGTGGAATATCGCGGGGCACCGATACCGGGATCTCGCACCTGCCCTCTTCCTTCATCCGCGGTTGACCGTTCTCATGGCTGACGAACGAATCATGGGCATCGGAGAACCCGGCACGATCGTGCGTCGTATGTCGTGGCGACACGCGTTTGGCGGGCTCGAGCATCTCTGGCTTGCCGACGAAGAACGCTTGCGGCGGTGAGGGAGCCAGCGTCTTGCGTTAGAGGACACCACGGGGCGGGCCTCTGTCCAAGCCTGGTGCTGACACCAGTGTTGCAGTGTGAATCCCTACTCACGCTTTCAAAGAACCGGAGCAGTTGATGCCAGACAACATCGGTAAAGAATTCATGCGGAAGACCGCGCATCAATCCCTGTCACCGCCAGGTGAAACAACAGGGATCGCGCAACCACCGCTACAACTGCCGGTGCCTGAGGCAGCTGCGCGAATTCCTCTTCCAGAACCGAAGATGCTTGGGACGCATCCGCTTGACTTGTACAGCGTGCTCCAACGGCGCCGCTCGGTCAGGGAGTACAGTGCGCAGCCAATTTCACTCCTTGAGTTGTCATTCTTGCTGTGGGCGACGCAGGGTGTTCGGGAAGTAACGGACCGCCCTGCAACATCGCGGCCGGTCCCTTCAGCGGGCGCACGTCACGCTTTTGAGACATACCTGCTGATCAACCGGGTGTGTGAGTCGAACCCCGGCTTGTATCGGTACGTGGCCTTGGAGCATGCGCTCATCGAGTTGGACATGGCGGCTGAGGTGGCGGAGCGCATCGCATCAGCATGCCGAAACAGCAAGCCTCTTTGCGAGGCAAGTGCCGTCACGTTCCTATGGGTTGCCGTGGCTGAACGCATGACATGGAAGTACAGCGAACGCGGTTTTCGTTTCTTGCATCTGGATGCCGGTCATGTTTGCCAGAATCTATATCTGGCAGCGGATACGATTTCTTGTGGCGTGTGTGCGATTGGTGGCTTCAATGACGAGGCAATCAACGCGCTGTTGGGGCTTGATGGAGAGAATCACTTCGTGATCTACCTTGCCACGGTTGGTAAGCGGTGAGTCTGACCCTCCCAAGACGAACGTGGGCGATAACGATAGAGCGGTTTGGTCTGACTCCCCGGCGTCTGAGCTGTTTGTGTACGGTGAGCACGGCCCGCTTGTGCGGGACCAAGGCCAGCTCACGGCCCGGGAGCGCTTTACACACGGGCGAGCACCGTGCACTATTGCTTTCGCATTCTCAAGGAATCTCAGATGCCACCAGAGTACTTTTTCCCGCTGCTCGGCATGGGGTTCGCTCTATCTTGGGGCGTGATCGGCACGGTTCGTTGGGCCCTAAAAGAGCGGTTCGAAGCCGAAGCTAGACGAGAATCGCTCACCGGACCCGACATCGAATCCGTTCGAGCGCTGGAAGACCGGATCGCGGAACTCGAGGAGCGCGTGGATTTTCACGAGCGGGTGATCGACCGACAACGAAAAGAGCTGGAATCGGGCCAATGACCACAGATGGGTGTCTGAATCCACGCGTTACAGACATGCCCCCCGCGACTAATGACATCAACCGTGTGCTGGGGCTCGACGGCGAGGATCGTTTTGTGATCTACCTGGCCACGGCCGGAATGCGGTGATCCCTACCAGCTCACTGCAATCTTGTTCTCCTCGTGCCATTCCTGACGGGCTACAAAGTCGTCAACGTACATCGTGACCTTTTCCGGCTCAAAGGGGAAATTCCAGCCCTCAGCCTGAATCGAATCGACGATCGGGCCGGCGTCAAAGCGTAAACCACTGAACCGGTTTGGCGGTTGGGATGCCAGCCAGACCCACGCCTGGCCGAGTTCCACGGGATCGGCCCACCCAGCCTTTTCTGATTCCGGCAGAGCATCCAGCTCGGACCATGTAATCCGCGTGGGTTTCACCAACCGGCCGGGACCGATGCTGTTCACCGCGATGTTGAAGGGCGCGGACTCCAGCGCCAGCGCCTTCAAAAAACCCTCCTGCGCGTGTTTGTTGGCGCAATACGCTACCTCATCGACATAACCGCGCAGGCTGGAGCCGCTAGCGACCCCCAAAATGTGACCGCCCCCTTTGGCCTTCATCACGCTCCAGACCGCGTGAGTTGCGTTGTACAGGCCGCCCAGGCTCACGTCTATCTGGCGCTGCCATACCTCGGGAGACATTTCGTCAAACCGCACAAGGGGCATGTAGATGGCATTGTGAACCATTATGTCGAGTCGCCCCCATTGGTTCACCACCTCGGCCACCGCCTGATGAAAGGCACTTCTATCTGCACAGTCCAAAAGCCAGTTTATCACCGGCGTCCCATCGGCCTCTAGGTCGGACTCGGCCCGCGCCAACTCGTCTCCGTTGATATCGGTCACGCACACGGCCGCACCGGCTTGGCCCAATGCCCGCGCGATGCCCCAGCCAAGCCCCCGCGCCGCACCCGTTACGAACGCGACTTTCTCCTCCAATGGACGCATAGCAACCTTCCCTCAGGTGAAGTCTCTATGTTGATGAAGTTGTGAAAGCCGTGTACCACGGGACAGACGGCTATCTCCAACTCCTCCAGCAGCAATCGCGCGTTTGAAATCGCCCCGGTTTGCACGCAACCTTGGCTTTGGATACTTTTGCGACCACTGAGCTGCACGATCTCGCCCACGGAGGACCTCTCCATGTCTCGCTTGCCTCAGACGACAGCAATGCTCCTCACCGGGATGTTAATTGTATCCTGTTCGCCTGGCCAAACCTCGAACGTAGAGGGGGGCGTTTCAAGAGATACGCTCCCGAATGGAATTGTAGTAGTGCACCACGGGGAAATGCCCACGGGTGAGGTCGTGCTTGCCGAGATCGACCTGAGCCTCGGAGAGATCGAAGGTGACTCGAATTTCATCTTTGGCGAGGTGCGCGGAATCGAGGCTGGACGCGACGGAACCATCTACGTTTTGGACTATCAGGCGTCTGAGGTCCGAGCCTTTGACGACGAGGGGCATTTCTTGCGCAAGGTGGCTTCCCGAGGTGCTGGTCCTGGGGAAATCACCGAGGCGAATGGGATGGTATTGGTCGGCGACAGCATTCTTTGGATGCAGGACCACGCACAATGGATGATGATCGGAGTGAGCACCGAGGGTGAGGAGCTCCTGCGTTTTCCAATGCACGTGCTTTCCTACGGATACATCTGGGGCGGGACAGTAGATAATGGGGGTCGCGTCTGGAAGCGACGGACCCACTCCGACGAAGAGCGCACGGCGGAGCCAGAAGAGGGACTCACGGAGGGTAGTTTTCGGGAGTATTGGGTCTCCTTCGACCCCGTCGCCGAAAACACCGATTCGGTCTATCTGGGTGAGGGATCATATCGCACGATGATCTCCCGGAACAGGAGGGGAGGCCATTCCTATCGGCCGATACCCAATGATCCCAGGCCCGTCACAGTAGTGGACCCGGCTGGAGGTATGTGGCGAACCGGCGGTGGCTCCTACCGAATAATGCGACTCGACGAACACGGAGACACGGTGCTCGTCATCGAATCGGACACTCCGGCTCCTCCGGTGACCGCAGGCGACCGCTCTGGATACGTGGAGGCAACGGTTGAGCGAAGCCCAGACCAACGGCGTGTAGCCGAGGAAATCGCTGATCTAATGCCGGATACCAAGCCGGTGATTTCCAGCCTGACCGTTGATGATGAGGGGCGGCTGTGGATCGGGAGGGCCGTGCCGGAAGATGCCCAACCGCAGTTCGACATTTTCGGGAGGGACGGTGGCTACCATGGTTCAGTGGAGCTAGCATTCCGGCCAGCCCGTTACGTTCCGATTCGGATCCGACAGCGCCGAGTATACGCGGTGGTTCGAGACTCCCTGGATGTCCCTTATGTGGTTCGGACCGGTGTCCTCAGCAACGCCCCCCTGTCCGCTAATGTCACCAAGTGACACCGAAGGCTGTTTGATGATGGTCACAGACGCCCGGTTCTCCGTCAGGGATGTACGTGCGTGTACACCGGTTCCACCCTATTGATGAGCTCTTGATCCGTTGTGCCCTCGCACAAACAGAAGTCCCTTGATATGATGACGACAACCGGGTAACGATCGTTAACGCCGTATCTCTTACGAGCTTCACTTTGCCTGTTGAATGGTGAAAGTCCTCTCAAACCACCGAAAACCATGCATAAGATCACTACAATCCCTACAGTCCTTCTCCTGTTCATACCCTTCGGTGGTTGTACCGCCAATGTGGACAAACCACCCCTTCAATCCGATTGCGGTTTCCTGAGCGATGTGAGCGATACCACGAGGCTGGTTTGTGGGTCTATCCAGGTGCCCGAGAACCATGGCGTACCTGATGGACGCCAAATCAGCATTTCATATGTTGTACTGAAAAGCGAAGACAGTGATACCAGGCAATATCCAATGATCCATTTCACGGGCGGACCCGGTGGACAGGCGTTGAGAAATGTCGGGAGGTTACTGAATAATCCCATTCTGAAGACCCGCGATATCATTCGGTTCGACCAGCGGGGAATAGGCAAGTCGAGCCCGCTGCCTGACCTGACCAGCAGACTCTACAGTCTGTTTCCCGAGGATCTCACGAGCGAAGAGGAGCGAGAACGGATAGGAGAACTGGTGCAGGAACTCCGCCGGACCTGCGATGAAGAAGGCATAGAGATCGAGATGTACAACACATTCCAGAATGCCAGGGATGTGGGAATGCTCATGGATCATCTCGGTTATGAGAAGTACAACTTGAGAGGTGGATCCTATGGCACACGAATCGCGCGAGTTGTAGCGGATTTCTTCCCGGAGAGAATACATACTGCCATCTATGATTCGCCGGCTCCACACCGCAATGATTATCTGCTCACGAGATTGGAGGACTACAGCGCCTCCTTGAGGAAAGTGCTGGACTATTGCCGTGCAGATCCCGCATGCAATGCACGGTATCCAAACCTCGAAGTACGGTACTTTGAAGTTCTCGATAGGCTATCCAGGGAGCCGATTGAAGCAGAGTTTGATGGGAAGCCTTTCATCCTCAATCCTCAGGACGCGATCTTTTTCCTCCGATACGAACTGTACAAGAATCGTTCCCGTTCACTTGTACCTAGGTTCATTGAAGCGCTCAGAACCGGTGACCTGGGTTGGATCAACCAGGTGATCGAGAGCCGGGGCATGTCGACGTCGAACTATGCCATGTTCTTGGCATGCGAGAACTATGAAGAGTATGACCACAGCATCACCTATGACGTTGTGGCTCAGAAGTATGAAGAACTGGAGCTGCTGCCCTATGAGTTGCCCATCTTCACTTATCTGTACCTCAACAGCTCCGATTTCCTCGAGTCATACGCTTCGAAGGAGATGAAGGAATACAGCGTATCGGAGATTCCATCTCTGATCTTCATCAATCAATTTGATCCGGTGACGCCCCCTGAGAATGCAGCCATATTCCAATCGAAGATGACCGATTCCCGTGCGTTCATCATCGATGAAGGAGGCCATGGCGGCGGGGACATGGCATGCAAGAGAAAGATCATGGATGCGTTCATGACTTCACCGGATGCCGAGCTGGATACGGAATGTCTGAAACTCTATGGGCATTAGCGTCAGAAAGCACTGTTTCGAGAACCGCTGTTGGTTCACAGCCGACCTCGCTGTTCGATGCATCAGGGAGAGAGGCGGACGGGGGCTCGGGTGCCCCTAGCTGGGATTGTCACCTTCACAAAATCCCAGGCGCCTCACAGGTAGTTTCGCTCACCCTTTGGCAGCGGATCCTATGGCGAAGAGTTGGCTCGATATACCCAGCGGGGTCTCTTCTCCGAAGATCATGCGAAACGAAGGTGTCGTTTCTTCCAGTGTGTCTATGGAGCGGAAAAGACGGACTGCTCTCGAGTTGCACTCCAGAACCCCGATCCTGAGCCGGCTGTCGCGCGCTTCCAGGGCAATACTCTCCAGAAGATCCAGCGGTGATTCCACTGACTCGGGCACCACCCAGGGACCAACTGAGGTCACGCCAATACCGGGCTGACACATGATGTAACCGGCTACCCGGTTCTCGAGAACCAGAGTCTTGCACAGCTTGGGAAAGAAGCCGAGCCTGCGCTCGAGATAGCGATGGCGGTCCGCGTGAAAAGCTACGCGGTCTACGGCAGCGATCTCTTCGAGGTCGGCGCGGATCATTGGCCTTACGAACGAGGAATTTCTGCCTGGCATCGTACCGACAAAACGCAGGGACTTGCAGTAGTGCTTGAATCCCAACTTCTCGTAGAGTGCGGTAGCGGGTTCATCGCCATCCAGACAAATACTCGTGCACCCCGTGTTCCTGAGATAATCCATGCTGTGTTCCATCAGCCTTCTCCCGAACCCACGGCCACGGAATTCCTTCAATACGATCAGTTCCCCTATGAAACCGCAAAGTCCGTAGCTGACAGCTACGCACACGCCCACCGAGGATCCGTCTGCCACGGCAATCGAGCAGCCTTCAGGATCTAGCTCGAGAAAGCCACGAAACACTTGCTCGGTTTCGCCACGCCATCCCTCAGTGCGCGCGCATTCCACCGCGAAACCAAGCTCGTCTTCTCTCATCGGTCTGATATTCACGGTCGGTTTCTCCGGCCGAAGCTCAGGCCGGTGACGAGCAGTTCGTAAGTCCCGGTGGAATCACCACGCACGATCTCGTACAGCGTGTCTCTGTGAACCACGTAGGGATCGAAGCGAAGAATGCGGCGGGATAGGTTCTTGGACTTCATCGGCACGAACAGGGTTTGCAGAATTCGGCCTTCGAGATCCAGAATTACAATCTCTTGCTCGTTTTCCCGCCTCCTCTCCGTAGTCACGTACAATCTCCCACCATCGAGCTGCACGTGATTGATCTTGGGGTAATGATCTTTGAACCGCGGGTTTTGGCTTATGTGCTCGTATACCCACGGCGCCTCGTTCAGCCGCACGGATTCTAGATAGGCCTCCTGATCCGCATCGGTGAACGGTACGGGCTCTACTTCGGCCGACTTGTCGATGGTTCGGAGTAGGTTGCCACTCGTATCAAAGATCTTTATGAAGAAACCCTTCTCCGAATCCGAGACTGCGACGTGTCGATCGTCGCATGCCACGTCAATACGGTAGGCTGGCATTGCACCTTGCCAATCGAATACGCCCTCGTGGAGGGTACTGATCAGTTGATACTCCCGATCCAACAACTGGACGAACCGTCGGCTGGTTTCGTGATCCACAGTGACGCGCACATAATTGTCGCCGGCAGGCTCGAGAACCATCTCCATTCCGGGGTCAAAATCGTCGAAATCGGTGTAAGGGATCGTCCTCAACAACTCGCCGTGAAGGGAGAAGAAGTTGGTCTTCAGAAAATCAAGCCCGTAAATCGTATCACCACGCAACCCCAGCCTAGGCCAGTACTTGAACTGATCGGACGCATCACCCTCACCTGCAAAAGAACGCCGCAGCTCCAGTGGATCCAATGAATAGACATGTGCGGAGTGTCCGTCCAAGAAGACCAGATCGTTGCCAATGACATGCAGTGAATGAGGTGAAGCGATTCCGGGTAGCTCCCCCAGACTCACTGTCGAAGGTCCCGATGCGCAAGCCAGTATGGGAAAGAGCAGCAACAGCATCACGTTCTTCATTATCGTTCCTCCTCGGGCACTGAGATCCAAAGTCGCCCGGGTTTTCCCAGAGACCAGTTGTGTGAATGCTGCCAGGTGATTACCACCCTTTGACGCGGTATTCCAGGCTACAAGTGAAACGCGTGGGCATCTGGTCCGTCCGCTTGACTGACTCCATAGCTGAATGCCGTCACGATACTGGTCCGATGTCCCGGGCGCCTGAAGATCACCACGGCTGTTGCGCAACGACTGCTTCGATTTGCGTCGCGGCGCGTCGAGTTGACAGTGCCGCATCCGCTGACTCAGCCCTTTATGAGTTCGTACTGTCGAACGTGCTCTTCACCCTGCTCGTCGAACCAGCGGCCTAACAGAAAGTCTCTGCCTATGTGCTGCGGCTCGAACCGATCCGGACCCTCGAGCATCGCCACGACGGCACCATCGGGACCGAACACGGTCCAACGCCGCACCTGCACGCCAGGACGCAAGTACTCCTCGACCCATAAGTTCCCAGCGTCGTCCGCGAGCATTGGCCCGAACGCCGGCATGCTGGCGGGCAGCGGCATCGCATCCAGAAACTCTCCGAGCCTGTCGCGTATGTGTGCTATGTGACGTACCGATTCGAGTCGCTGAGCCTTGAGTTGGCTCACATCGTCCGGGCTTACGCCAAGGAGCTGAAAGCCTCTGCGAAATGCCGAAAGCAGCCTGCCTGTTTCCGAGTGTGTCCGGATCTCGAAGTCACCCGTGTAACCCGAGTAGAAGCGGTCGCCCGCCAGTGCAAACTCGGTTGTGTAAGCAAACAAACGGGGGGAGTCCATGGCGCCTCCGGCGCGGAACACGTGGAGATAGGACTCCTCACCGAGATAGGAGCCCACGCGGTCTCCCACGTTGCCTTCGGCGTCCGCGCGAAACAGTGTCAGAACCGGCCGGAAGACTCCCGGTTCAGACTGCTCCGGTACCGCTTCTTCCACAACCATGAACGTTCCGTCGTTGAACGCACCGATAGCTGATGTGATCACCTGCCCTTGATCGTCGCGCGGTGTGATCATTCGGGCAAGCCGTCCGTCCGAGTCGAACACCGACAGCCGTACAAGACGCCGGTCGAAGACAAGGATCGAATCGCCGCGGTACTTCTGTGCCCAAGTGATATGCTCGAACTCGCCGGGCCCGCCACCTTCTCTACCGACGCCGTTCGTGAAGCGTCCCGCGGTATCGTAATACCGGAGCTGGTGTGTGCCGGCGTTCGCGACGACGATACTGCCATCCGCCAGACGCAGGCTGCTCTCGATCCTGAAGAACTGACGGTTGGAATCGGTGACCGAACCGCCGATGTCGAGGGTTGGTGAGGGCGCGACGCTCCAGCTGCCCGATGCAATCCAGCCCTGTTGGGGATTCACCACCACGGTCACGCCCGCGCTGTCGGTGAAGGTTGCGCGCATCGCGTTTTGCTCACCGCCACAAGCCACCGCTGCTGCCAAGACAAGGACACTCGGGTACAATGATGCGATTCTCATGTTCTCGCTCGCCGGAACTGTGGTTGACAGGGCGCTTCACCATTCACGTCACTATCCAAACGCGATGATTCGGCACGTTCCCTCTTATTGATGCACCTGAATAGCTGTGGGTCGCACTCGTACGACCCGGTGATGCCTTGTCCCTCTACAGGCCATCAAACGGGTGGAATCGCCGAGGGCCGATGGCTGGTTCTCTATGGAGGGATACAGGGCGAACCCTGCCGCCGCCACGCACACGACGTTCAACGGATACGACATCTATTCCATCGGACTTCCGGCTCCCCCCCCCCC
>JBDGYW010000093.1:0-13490 GCA_039588935.1 Gemmatimonadota bacterium
CCTTACCGCCAACTATCGTATATACAACCTCGGTCGAAGGAATCTCTTCTTCGGGAATTGTCATGATGTCCTTGGACAGCACGGTTACATCTGCAAGTTTGCCTGGTGTGAGCGAGCCTTTGATATCCTCCTCGAACCCGGCATAGGCACCGTTTATCGTGTAGGACCGAAGAGCTTCCTCCCGGCTCATGCGCTGGTCAGGATAGAAAACACTCCCATCATCGAGGCGGCGTGACACGGTGGAATAGAAGCTTGCGATCGGTGACACGTCCTCCACGGGAGCGTCAGTCCCATTGGGAATGATGGCCCCGGTCGCCAGGAGTTTCTGCCACACGTAGGCGCCTTCCTCCGCCCTTTGTTCTCCCAGACGTTCGAGAACATAGAGCGCGTCTGAGGTACAGTGAATGCCCTGCATGGAGGGGATGACACCAATCTGTGCAAACCGAGGTATGTCATCGAGATGCAAGTGCTGAGAGTGCTCGATGCGCCAGCGCCAATCAGTTCTTTCAGGATACAAGTCGTACGATTGCTCGATGATGTTGAGCGATTCCCGATTCGCCCTGTCGCCGATTGCGTGTATGGCGAGCTGAAAACCGTTCAACGCTGCGAGCCGAGCGGACTCGGTCACGCTGGGAACGGTACCCGTGTTGAGTCCCGAACTCGTCGGCAAATCCTCGTACGGTTCCAAGAGCCAGGCGCCGTGGGGACCCAATGCACCGTCGAGGGTGCGCTTGACAGCACGCACTGTAAGATGGTTGTCGCCGTACCCAAGCATCCAGTAATCGGGAAGTCGCAGAGCGAGTCGCTCGTTCGAATCCCGTATCATCACCCACAGCCGTACGTCGATCTCCCCAGCATCGACCATTTCCTTGATCAGATCGATGGTCTCGAAGGATGATCCGGCATCATGAACCGTCGTAATACCCTTGGAGATGACCTCCTCGTTGGCCAACTCGATTACCCGCCGCGGATCAGGCTGCTCAGCCCCCTCAGACGCCCCTCCCAATAACCGCTGTGCTGTCTCCCGGAACGCACCGATCGGTTCACCATCAGCGTCCCGTACGATCTCTCCTCCCGCGGGATCTGGGGTGCTGGCCGTGATACTCGACATCTCCATGGCCTTTGCGTTGGCGAACGACGCGTGGCCACTCGCATGCCTCAGAACCACAGGGTTATCGGGAGAAACCGCACTCAACGAGTGGTGAGTTGGGAGTCCGTCCACATTGTCTTCGGGAGTGTGATCCCACTTCTCCTGATGCCAGCCCCGGCCACGGATCAACTCCCCTGTTGACGCATCGCCAACCACAGCCTCCACCATGGATACGATCTCCTCCCAGTTGGCGACGTCCATGAGGTTGAGCTGCATCTTGGCCTGACCGATCCCGGTGAAATGAACGTGGCCGTCGATGAAGCCGGGGATTGCCAAGTTTCCGTCAAGTTCGATCACCTCAGTCTCAGCACCGATGTAGGCCCTGATCTCTCCGTTGGAACCGACGGCGAGAATCGTGTCTCCCTTCATCGCGATTGCCTCACCACCGGGAACATCGTCGTCTACGGTGACGACCTTGCCGTCGAGCAATACCAGATCGGCAGGAATCTTCGGCTCGGGCCGGCAGCCTAGAGCCGGAGTCAACGCACAGATGATTGACAAGCAGATCAGGCTACGGGACTTCCGGAATCGCCATGTCATGCTGCACCTCCAAGAACCAGCTGGGTTCCCTTGTGATAACTGCGTGGCCGAGACTTACGGGGCCCCGGCTCGAGCCATAGTTGGTTGCAGGAAAGTACATGACGGACCCACCGTCCGTTAGGCGATTCGCCACTCCTCTCAACTCAAGGCTGCATGAACAACGAGTCCGCCAGATGCGGGTTCAAAGTGACTTTTCGCACAATCCCTCCGTGCGTTCCGTCGGAATTCAGCGGCGTGACAATGAACACGTGGGGCATGAGAATACCGTCTTCAGTCGAGTAATCCCAATAGTGCAGTTCACTGGGGCCAATCACGCTCCGACTTGCAATTCGAGTCAGCAAACCTGTCGAAACGGCAAAGAAGTAGTCCTCGTTGTATCCACCACCGTAGATCTTCCGCAGCTTGTGAAAGACGGTTCCGTCATCCGCAACGGTCCCCAGGTAGTCGTAGCTAATGCCTTTGTCAGTGTATTCAATCAAATCGTGGGTGATGTCGGGTCGCTGTCCGTCTTCACCAGCAGCGAGTTCGGTCCAACCAGAATCACTCACCCGCCAGGTTGTGGTGCCGTCGGTCACCATGGCGACGTCGCGGCCAACGGTGTACTGGCGCACATAGTGGGGACGCTTGTACTGGCGGACAATGACACCAGTTTCCCCACCGTCATCGTGACCCGAGTACCGGACCTCCATCGTTCGTACGGCTGCCAGTACGCCCCGCCCGCCGATCGCATCAAGGTGCCTCTCAATGACCTCCTGCGCTGTGCGCGGAAGATCACCGCTATGCTCACGGAGGTACGCGGTCAACTCGGCCTTGTCGATTGCCGCCAGTGCATCGCCGTAACCCGCGGCTTGGCGTTCGAAATCACCCAGCGCGGCCCACGCGTCGCCCAATAGCATGCGGGCCCGCGGGGATTCGGGGAATGCTTCCACCGCGATTTGGAGCACGGCTACCGCATTTTCCACCTTTCCTGATTCCTGGAGCCGTCGCCCGAACGCCAACAATTCAGATAGATCCACATCGCCAGCACCGTCCGACCGGCCGAGCATGAGGTGCAACTCATCCCGGACTACACCTATTCCCGAATCCTCGAGCAGCTGCTCGAGCCAGGTGACACCAGCTTGGCCCGCGTTTTCTTGCGCGCACAGGGAGGCGGGGAACGGAATGAACATCGACGTGCCTGCCATACAGAAGGCAATAAGAAGGGATTGCATCATCATTATTCGTACGCTCATTGCTGGGTTGGGAACCGAGTTTGGTGGCTGACTAGCATAGCTACACGGAAGACGGGTTGGAAGTTGTAGGGCGGTGACAATCACCGTCTTGGCAACAGCCATCGCAGCACTTGGTCCGCTAACCTAGATTTGACGACAACCGTGAGCCGCGCAGATATTGGCTCGCCGTCGTCCAGTGACCTCAAAACCGTGAGTGTGCGCATGACCAGCCGCAGAGACTTCCTTGCAGGAATGACCCTGGCCGGAGTCGGCACACCGGCAATTGCCGGCGCCGGCAAGTCCTTTTCTCCAGCCTCTAGACAACAAACTGAACGTGGGCCGGGGATCCACTCTGTGCTCGAGCGCGACCACCCTTTCATCTTCATTGACTCGTGCATGCAGATCTGGCCAGATGCCCAGCTCGAAATCGCACACCAACACGGAGTGACTGCTTATGGAGTAACGGCTTGGGATCCTCATGCCGACGCGGCCACTGCATTGGAGGGTGTCATGTACTGGCACTGGGCAGCTCGGCAGTACCCAAACCTCGTGTTGGTGAAGACCACTGACGACATCAGACAGGCGAAGCGAGAGGGAAAGGCCGGGTTCTTGCTCGCCGCTCAGGATGGAGATTGGGTTGGGTTGGAGCTCCATCGCATTGAAGCCTTTCAGAAGGCGGGTTTGCGGATATGGCTCCTGGCATACAATTCCAACAACCAGTTGTGCGACGGTTGCCTCGACCGCACCGACGGTGGGTTGAGTCGGTTTGGTGAACTCGTGGTAGACGAATGCAACAGAGTTGGCATCGTGCTCGACTGCACACATACCGGACGACGGGCAACGTTGGAAATCCTGGAACGGAGCGAGAAGCCATGCATCTATACTCACTCCAATCCTTCTGCCCTTTCACCAAATCCACGCAACATCGATGACGAGCAAATTCGTGCCTGCACCTCTCGGGGAGGTGTGGTTGGCTTAGTGTCGTGGGGTCCCTTAGTGATGCGGCCGGGCACGACACATTGGCCCACACTCGACGAGTTCATCGACATGATCGACTACGTGGTCCAGATGACCGGCAATACCGATCACGTCGGCATCGGCACTGATATGTCACTCGGCACCTATCCCGACCACGAGAGCGATCCGTGGGGTGGTCCCGAGTACCCGAACATCACGGAACAGTACGACAGGCATGTCACCGACGACATCCGATCTCACAGGCGCAATGTGAACGGCTTCAGCGACTACGCCGAGATCGTATCTGTGGCCGACCGGCTGTTGGCGCGCGGCTACTCGGACGAAGACGTCTCCAAGTTCCTCGGAGAAAACTTCCTGCGGGTATTCGATCAGGTCTGGCAGTAGCACAGCGCCGCAATGGCACTGATAACATGCGGTATCCTCTTCAGGTGCGGCGTTTCGGCGTTGGTGGGACTTCCTCGTTGAGAATTTTCGAACCGACCCACGGTTGGTTGGATCAACGGAGAGTGGATTCAGGATGTTTGCCTGCAACCTCTGCGTCCCACATACGTATGTTTCCTCTAGGGACGTTCGCAGCACCATCACATTCGGGGAGAAATCATGGATTGGGTTGAGTTCCTACATCAAGCCGCTCATCACCTGCTTCCCGCCGTACCATGGCTTGTCGGTGGAGCCTGCGTGGCCATGGTCTCTCTCGGGCCGGTGGGCCGAGCCATCTCCCATCGATTACGTGAAGGGAACATGAGCGTGCGACGCTCGGCAGCCCTGATGGATGAAGTGATTGAACTCAGGGCTGATGTCGGAGACGTAATGGTGCGCTTGGATGAACACGAGCGCGTGCTGTCTGGACACCATGGCCGGCCGAAGGCACCACGGCTGCGGGAGTGGCCAAGCCAAGAGGAACGCGTCGAGACACCCGTGTAGTCAACCCCAAGGCTTCCACTAACAATGTTATTGACATTCCAGCGGCCACGCCCTACATTACACTAACATTGTTAGTTGGAGCGAGAATGCCGCGAGAAACTCTAGGCGACTTTGAGCATCAGGTGTTACTGGCCGTTCTGCGCCTCGGAGGAGAGGCATACAGTGTCCCCGTGGTGCTCGAACTCGAGGAACGAACGGGTCGAGAGATCGCACAAGCAGCAGTGTTCATCGTGCTGCGCAGGTTGGAAAACAAGGGACTCCTGGAGTCGCGCTTCGAAGACGCCTCAGCGAGCGCCACCGGCAGAACCCGCCGTTACTTCCAACTGACTCCACTAGCGATCGAACGATTGCGCGAGTCGCGAAGGGCGCTGGTTCGTTTGTGGGATGGTGTCGAAGCAGCGCTGGACGAGGCATGAACCGCGGTTCGGAAAACGATCCCGTCTTTCGTCCGCCGTGGCCTTTCCGATGGCTGCTGTCCGCATTCTTGAGAACTGCTGACCGATCAGCTGTACTCAATGACCTCGAGGAGTTGTTCCACCACCGACTAGCACGAGATGGTGTTGTACCCGCCGTGATCTGGCTCAGGCGCCAATACCGACATTACCCTGTACGCCTCGTGAGAGAGCGTTTCGCGACCCTGCCGCGTTCCCACCCACAGCGAAGTGGCTCCGGCTCGAGCGTCTGGCGACGTAAGGGAGAACCAATGTTCACTGACTTGTGGCGAGATGTCCGACAGGCACTGCGAGGATTCAGGCGTAGCCCCGGATTCGTGGCTGTCGCGACGGTTACGTTGGCCCTCGGCATAGGAGCCAACACCGCCATCTTTTCGGTCGTGAATGGTGTCCTCCTGAAACCACTCCCGTATCCGGAACCGCAGAGTCTAGTCGCCATGAGAATGACCAACGAGGAACGCGGTGATAGGCGAGGGCCGTGGTCCGTCCAAAACCTGCGAGATGTGGAAGGAGAGACCAGCACAATCGCGTCTATCTCCGGTTATCAGTGGAAGAGCCTCACGCTGACCGGCGTTGGAGACCCGGAGTTGGTAAATTCGGTCGGAGTAACCAACGGCCTCCTGGGGACATTGGGAGTCGGGCCCTTGCTGGGGCGGGATATTCACGAGGAAGAGACCGTTGCCGGCGGCCCGGCCGTAGCTGTGCTGTCCCACGCGTTCTGGCAGGAGCGTTTCGGCGGGGACGCCGCGATTCTGGGCAGCACAATCCAGTTGTCCGACGTGCCATTCGAGGTAGTGGGGATCGCCCCGCCGGGTTTCGAGTACCCGAGGAGAGCCCAGTTGTGGGTCCCCGGCCAATGGGACGCCCAGGCATACAGTCGGAGCAGGTATTTCTTGAGAGCTGTAGGGCGGCTGGCGCATGGGAATTCCATCGAAATGGCCCAGGCAGAGCTGTCAGGAATAGCCCACCGGCTGGCGGAAGAGTATCCGCAGTCAAACGGATCCCGGGGGGTAGCCCTGTACTCCCTTACAGAGTACACGGTGGGAGACGTTCGCCTGGAGTTACTCATCATGTTTGGCGCCGTGGGCCTCGTACTGCTGATCGCCTGCGCCAATGTAGCCAACCTGCTCCTTGCAAGAGGATCGTCGCGCATCGGAGAAATGGCGGTCCGTGCAACGCTGGGGGCCGGTCGTCGCGACATCGTGCGATCACTGCTAGTTGAAAGCCTCCTTCTGTCTGCCGCAGGTACGACCATCGGCTTGTTCCTGGCACTGTGGGGCGTGAAGGGCCTGCAAGCGGTCGCCCCGGGCAATATCCCGCGCCTGGAAAGCGTAGGGCTGGACGGAACAGTGCTGAGCTTCGCAATCGGACTGGCCTTTATCGTCGCGGTTGTGTTCGGGTTGGCGCCGGCATTCCGCTTGGCCAGTGCGTCGATCGCAGGGATCGTCCGCGACGGAAGGAACCCCGAGATCGGATTCAGACACGGGAGAATCCTGCGATCCGGCCTGCTGGTGTTCGAGATGGCGATCTCGTTGGTGCTTCTCGTTGGTGCGGGGCTTCTTCTGAAAAGCTTTGCGCAAATTCGCTCCGTGGATCTGGGATTTGACCCGAGCAACGTGCAGCAATTCACTCTGACACTCCCGGACTCCCGCTACGGCAACGAGCAGACGGTTCGCTTCTTCAGATCGCTGGAGGAACGCATTGCCGCTATTCCCGGAGTGGAAGCGGTCGGGATGAATTCGGGCAGCCCTCTGGGGCGGGCACACACATCCATCGGATTTGATATCGTTGGCCGGCCTCCATTCACGCCAGAGGAAATGCCTTTCTTTCTGGTACGCCGGATAACCCCGGGCTATTTCGAGAGTGTGCGCATTCCCCTCCTGGCGGGCAGGACCATTGACTCCAACGACCGGGCAGATGCGCCAAATGTTGCACTCATAAGCTCTGCCGCAGCCGAGCGGTTTTTCCCCGGGGAAAACCCAATTGGGCAAAGTGTAACCTTCGACCAGGGGCAGAGCAGTTGGTCGATCATCGGAGTTGTCAAAGATGTGCGCTCGCTGGAGGTGACTACAGCGGCAGAGCCTGAAGCCTACTTCCCGCTCGCACAGTGGGATGTGCCCACCATGACGGTGACCGTCCGGACCGCAGCGAACATTGGGGGGCTCGTCCCGTTGCTGCAAAACGAGGTGGCGGTTCTCGATCCGACGCTGGCGTTGTATTGGGTGGAATCGTTGGACAAGGCGGTCAGCAGGTCCAGCGGAGAAGAGCGGTTCTACATGTTCCTCCTGGGGCTGTTCGCTGGATTGGCGGTTCTGTTGGCGGCGGTCGGACTCTACGGCGTCGTCGCGTACATTGTGTCCAGACGCACACGGGAGATTGGAGTCCGCATTGCTTTGGGTGCCCGATGGAAGGATGTGGCTCAACTGGTGGTCTGGCAGGGAATGCTGCCAGCCACCGTTGGGGCCGCGTTGGGACTCTCAGCAGCGTTCGCCGGCACTCGGCTGTTGTCGAACCTCCTGTATCAGGTTGACCCTTGGGATCCGAGGGCGTTCGTAACGGGAACCGCGCTCTTGATCGGACTCGCACTCCTGGCATGTCTGATCCCTGCCAGGGCAGCGACCCGAATCCCTCCCACCGAGGCAATCAGAGCGGAGTAGGGTCGGGCCGACCGTCAATCAGTTTCCCAAAAATCTTTCTCTTGGGTGGACATCGGCTTTCCGTAACCAAAGAGATCGTCCATCCAAACCCATGACCGATCGAGAATTGGAAACCTGCGCACGAAGAACCGAACAAGGTCGTGCATCGCTCCTGGAGGTTTGTTGAAAGGACATACCTTTACGCAGTTGTTGCAGTCCATCCAATTCTCGACCCAGAACATGAAGCAGGCCTCAGGATTGATGTACCACTTCCGGACACCCGAGTGGTTGCTCAGCGACGGACCCGCAGAGGTCTGTTCGCCCTCAGTGATTGCGTTCGAGGGACAGCGCTCAGCGCATTTCTTGCAGACCCTGCAAAATTGAGTCACGCCGAAGGGCGTGTAGTCGTCAAAGACCAGCGGCATGTCCGTGAAGACTTTGCAGAGTCTAACCCTGGGACCGAATTCCCTGGTGATCAACAGACCCATTCTACCTGGCTCACCTAGGCCTGCGGCCATGGCGAGAGGGATTGAGTTTGCCGTATCGTTTCCGGAGGGTACCGCTTTGTAGCCGAGGCCACGGATGAACGTGGCCACGAGATTCGCCAATACCGCCTGCCGCGAGTAACCCAAGCCCGTAGAGGCACCTGAAATTCCGTCTGGGGAATAGCGGCACGTGTCATAGTCCATCTCCACCGCCATCACCACGGCATTTGTGCACCCTTCGGGGAGTTCCAAAGGTCGGTGCTCCCGCGCGAGCAGGTTGAACTCGTGGGAATACACCAGGTTGGGGTGGGCGTAGCAGATCCCAGCCAAATCCGCTCCAAGAAACCGCGCGGCTTTCTTGACTACGCGTGCGTTTACCGCAGGCGTGTCCTCCACAGGGCCGTCTTTCTCAATGAAACGCTTGACCTTGTCGGACACCTGAGTCCACGAATAGAGACCCTCGTTGCTGCACATGTTCCCGAGCGCGAAGCCGTACTCGATGTTCCAAGCTGCGTTCCTCAGCGCATAGTCCAGTTTGCGAAATCCGTACCTGTCCTGGTACTCAACCTGCCCGTACAACCGATTGCCGTGCCGAACGAAGTCTTCGTCCCAATTCCTGCGCTTGAACATCTCGTTCCTCTGATCGAAGCGGTGATCGGGTACTGGGAACGGGAAGTAGGGACTGCTGTCGCTATCTGCCATCGATTGCCTCTCGTCGTCTTTTTGATCAACAAGATAAACCAATGAGCTTGGGTTGAATGATGCTCCAAGTCCATCTCAGCGAGACCTGTCGGTTCGTTTCCGTCAGTGAACGTGAAGTCCCGGAAGTAATGCAGACCTGAGGGTGATGTTGGTTCCCATTGTTACTGTTGGCATATCGTTTATTGTGAAGCAGTCTGTCCCGCAACCTGCTGCAGAGGAAAGCTCAGTGAATCTCTTCGACATCATTGCCGTCCTGGTTGTTCTTGCCGCGCTTTTCGGCTTCATCAATAGGCGCTACCTGAAGCTGGAAGCGGCGGTGGGCATGATGCTGATTGCGCTGATGAGTTCGCTAATCCTGGTGGTATTACATCACCTGTTCCCAAACCTCGGCGTCGTCTCTGCCATCCGCCACTACCTCACCAACATCGATTTCAACAAGGCCCTGATGGAGGGAATGCTCGGTTTCCTTCTCTTTGCCGGTGCCCTGCACGTCGATCTGGACTTCTTTGCTCAGAAAAAATGGGCAATCGCATCACTTGCCACGGTGGGTCTGTTGATTTCCACGACAGTCGTGGGAATCACAAGCCTGTTCCTGTTCAGATCGTTTGGTTTCGACGTCTCTTTGCTCGCATGTTTGGTGTTCGGCGCGTTGATCTCGCCAACCGATCCGATTGCCGTGATGAGCATCTTGAAGACGCTCAATGCCCCACCGTCGCTCCACGCCAAAATCGCAGGTGAGTCTCTCTTCAACGACGGCGTGGCCGTTGTCGTGTTCACGAGCCTCGTCGCTCTGCTCGGTGCCAGTGGTGGCGCGCACGGAGGGCACGGCGGCGGCGAAATGAGCTCGGGTGCGCTTGCGTTGTTGTTTCTGCAAGAGACCGGCGGAGGAATCCTGCTCGGCCTTCTGGCCGGGTATGTAGCCTACAGAATGATGCTTAGTATCGATGCCTACAGCGTTGAAGTGATCATCACGCTGGCGCTAGTGATGGGGTGCTATAGTCTTGCTCGTTTCTTACACATCTCGGGCCCTATTGCGGTGGTGTGCGCCGGCATCTTCATTGGAAACCGCGGACGAGCGCTCGCGATGAGCGAGACGGTCGTCGATTACCTCGAGAAATTCTGGGAATTGATTGACGAAATCCTGAACGCGATCCTCTTTCTTTTGATAGGCATAGAGGTGTGGGTAATTGCGTTCGTTCCAACGAGCCTGGCCGCAGGCATCGCCTGCATCGGTATCGTCTTGTGCGCTCGTCTCATAAGCGTGTCCACCCCCATCTCTCTGATGCGAACGCGAACGGAGTTTTCGCCGGGGGTCGTGCGGATACTCACATGGGCCGGCCTGCGAGGCGGGATCTCGGTTGCATTGGTTCTCTCGCTACCGCCGATCCCCGAAAAGCCGCTACTCGTTACTTGCACCTATGTCGTGGTTCTCTTCTCCATCATCGTGCAAGGATTGACGATTCGCAGATTGCTCGCGCGGTTTATCTGAGATGGCTCGCGCCATTCACGTCGATCACAGCGCCAGCTATATACTCGGCCTTCGTGGCTGCGAGGAAGAGAACCACATCCGCGATCTCTTCCGTGGTGGCAACGCGTCGCATCGGGCTCTGCTCGCGAATGGCATCGCCTTCTTCGCCTTCAAGATGGCTCGTGGTCATGTCAGTCTCGACCCACCCTGGGGCAACCGCAGTCACAATCACGCCGTGAGGTGCTAGCGCCTGGGCCATAGACTGGCTAAGAGAGTTGAGACCGGCCTTGGCTGCACCGTAGGCGGGTGCTTGTGGCTCACCTCGATACGCACCGCGCGACGTGATGTTGATGATTCTGCCGTTACCGCGCGCCGCCATATGCGTCGCGAGGTGATGACAAAGACATGCCGGACCCAGCAAGTTCACATCAATCGTACGCTGCCATTTCTTTAGCCAGGTGGTGGTCTCGGAGGCGACAAACGGATGCATTTCGTAAATGCCCGCGTTGTTCACCAGGATATCGACTCCACCGAGGAGCGTGATTGCTTCGTCCGCCAGCCTGATCACCGCTGTCGGGTCGGCCATGTCCGCCTGAATCACCCAGTGGTTCTCACCGTCTAATTCGGCGGCCGTCCGTTCTGCCGCCTCTTCGTCGCTATTGTAGTGGACCCCCACCGTGGCACCGTGCTTCGCCAGAAGCCTCGCGATGGCACTGCCGATGCCGCGCGACGCACCCGTGATCAACGCGCTTTGTCCGCACAGATCCATTGTCCTGTCCGTCACGCTTCACTTCCTTTCGCTCATACATCCGCCAATGCCATATCAGCTGCAGCTACTAGATCACGCAGCGTCGTCGGTCAAGACACACTTCTTAGAGCCGTGGCGATGGTAGCGATCAAGCGCGCTCGTCTGTAGGGTTTCTGCAATACTGCGGCGAAGCCCTTTTCCTCAAACTGGGCATTGAGGTCCGCGTGGAAATACCCGCTTCCGAGTATCACAGGTACGTCACAGTGCATGCGGCGCAATTCCTCAAATGTGTCTTCGCCACCCATTCCGGGCATGGTCAGGTCCAGCACCACACAGTCGATTTCAGCCGAGTGTTCCTTGAACGCGTGCAGAGCATCGTGCCCATCGGAAGCGGTGATGACTCGATAACCAGCCCTCTCGAGCATGCGAGCGCCCACATCCAGCACCGAGGCATCATCATCAACAAGCAGCACGATCTTGCCATCGCCAGTTCCCGGTTCAACTTCGCGCGTCTCACTGCTCGGGACAGTCTTCTCTTCAAAGCTCACAGGTAGAAGGACCTTGACTGTGGTGCCACTGCCCGGCACACTGTCGACGACGATGGCTCCGTTGTGTCCGCGCACGACTCCAGAAACGGCCGCCAGGCCAAGACCGCGCCCCGTGAACTTGGTCGTGAAGAACGGGTCGAACATCCTATCCACTGTTGACGCATCCATCCCGATGCCAGTATCCGACACCTCCAGGAACGCGTACCAACCCGCGGATCTGCCGTCGCCCAGCGTCGTTCGGTTTAAGAAATCCTCGTCGCATTCCACCATTCCCGTCGACACATCGACAAGGCCCCCCTTGTCACCGAGAGCCTCACACGCATTGGACACCAGGTTCATCACAAGCTGACGAATCTGCGTAACGTCAGCGGAAACAGGGCGCATCTCCCCTTCCAGGTGGTATTCGATGAGAGCGTCCGCCGATACCAATGATTGCACCAATTGGCTCATCTCGGATACAACCTCACTGAGGTCAATGTTGCCCAGGACAAACCTGCCCTTTCCTGAGAATGCTAGCATCTGTCGGGCCAGATCCGCTGCTCGATGGGCAGCTGTCTGGATCTTCTCGATGCTGCCTCTAACCGGTGATTCCGGTGAAAGATCAAGCAGTGCGAGCTCAGCGTTTCCCATCACGCCCATCAACAGATTATTGAAGTCGTGAGCGATTCCACCCGCGAGGATGCTCAGGCTTTCCATCTTTTGGGCGTCTCGCATTTGTGCGTCCAAACGACGGCGCTCTATCTCGTCTTGTTTGCGCTCTGAGATGTCGCGCGCAAATGCGCAGTTGAACCCAACTCCGCTGTACTCCTGGTAGTTGGCCGATATCTCGACCGTATGAATCCTCCCATCTTTTGCTCGGTGCTTCGATTCGAAGACCAACGCTCGGTGACTTTTGAGTTCGCTCCAGTGATCGGGCCATGCCTCCTTGGGAAAATCAGGGTCGATGTCGTGCACAGTCATCGAGAGCAGTTCCTTCCGCGAATAGCCAAGGGAACGGCAGGCCGCTTCGTTTACGTAAATGAACCGTGCATCCTGACCCATCCAGAATACGCTGTCCGCCGCGTGGTCCACCGCGAACTGTGTTTGGCGAAGCCTATCCTCCATCCGCCTCCGCCCGGTTATGTCCGTGAGCACACCCCAGAACCCCAATACCTCCCCCTTGTCACCTCGGATGACCCTTGCACTATCGAGCGCAACGATTTGCTCTCCATCCTTGCGTCTGAGAGTAAGCTCCATTTCCCGGAGCGTCCCGGCCTCCTCCAGCTCGCGAGTGAAGCGGTTCCTCTCTTCGGGGGAGACGTAGAGGTCGGCGGCGACGTCGACTTCCTGCAGCTCGGCCTCGGACTCATAACCGAGCAGCTGAACGAGCGCTGGGTTGGCAGAGACGATTTTCCCATCAGCACTCGTCTGATATACGCCCTCGGTTGCATTCTCGTAAAGGCCGCGGTACTTCGCCTCACTCACTCGGAGCGCACTCTCCGCCGCCTCCCGCTCGCCTTCACGTGCCTTGGCCTGTTTGACCTGCTGACGCAACTCGTCAAGCTCCGCGATGAGTTGAGCCTTGGTTTTGGATGAGTCTTTCATCGAGATGCTCGATTCTTCGACCTATTCCTGCCCCGCGTGAAAAGCCCGGAGCAAATCGGTCTCC
>JBDGYW010000094.1:0-20180 GCA_039588935.1 Gemmatimonadota bacterium
CCCACTCATCGGCCTCACCGGATGGGTGGGTGTCGCCGGTAGAATTGGTTGAAGCCGCGGTTGCCGCCGGGCTCGATAAGATTGCGATCACCGATCATCGAGAAATCGACGGTGCCCTCGAGGCTTTTGATCGGTACCCCGATCGCGTAATCGTCGGTGAGGAAATCCACTGCAAGCAGGGTACTCACATCATCGGTTTGTATCTCACCGAGTTCGTTCCATCGGCTCTCTCCGTTGAGAAAACCGTCGAGATCATTCGCGAGCAGGGCGGGGTTGTCTACGCACCCCATCCGTTCGCTTATGCGTGGAGCGCCGGAACCCATGCGCGGGCGGCGCTTGCCTGCGCAGATGTGGTCGAAGTGTTCAACTCACGGGCATTCCTCCCGAGCTGGAACCGCCGTGCCACCGAAGCAACCCGAGAACGAGAACTGGCTGCCGCCGCCAGCAGCGACGCTCACTTCCCGTGGGAGTTTGGCCGCGCATTCACGGAACTGCCTTCGTTCTCAGATGTGGCCGGGTTCCGACGGGCTCTGAAGGCGGCTCGCCCTGTAGGAAACCAGCTTGGATCTCCCTGGCTTCATGTCGGGTCTAAGTTGGTGGCGGAGGTTCGAAGGTTCGCTCTGCACCGGAGACGGGGTACCGCTCGCAAGCCCGCAGGCTCATAGCTGCGTTTGGCTCAGTGGCGTGCGACTATCAGTCCAGAACCAACCAGCCGGCTCGACCGCTGGGTGCTTGCACAAACAGAAATTCGCCATAAGCACCGAGCACAGGAACCTGTTGCCCCGCAACCAAACTGTCCGTAGCGGCCGCAGTGGGCACTGGTGACGTCCTCAAAAGCGCACCGGTAGCCAGCAACTCACTGCGAATCGGCTGATTGGCCGGCTCGATGAAGCGGGCATCTACAAACCCGATTGTGCCATCGGGAAGAGAGACGCGGTACCACCGCCCACTGCCTGCAACAACCGACAGCGGGGTGTGACGGGCGAGATTGGCTACTGCAGTCGACCGCGCTCCCGGTGAAATCCGAATTCTCGTACGATCGGCGCTTGCCCGCACAACCGATCCAATCAGCTCGGTGTCGCCTGAAAACTCAGGCGCAGGACCAGACAGACTCTCGAGTGCCGGCATCGGGTCAAACCAGCCGCGGGATGCTATTCCGAAGTGCAAGTGGGGCGGAGTGGTACGGGCGTTCCCAGTGTTCCCCACGAACCCGAGAGTATCTCCAGCCTGGATGCGGTCCCCCCTCCTCACAACCTGGCTGTCGAGATGGGCATAATATTGCGACCTACCAAGCTCATCGCGCAGCCAAACCACCTTGCCGCCCAGGTTGTTCGGTCTCGTGCTGCGCACCGTTCCGTTGGTGGCAGCCAGAACAGGCGTACCGCGCGGCGCGAAGATGTCCACCCCCCGATGAGTGCGTCCCCCCGACCGCCAGTCGCCCCAGAAACTGCGAATGGAAGCGTGGTCGTGCCCCTCTACCGGGAAGCCCAGCGATCCGCCGACTTCTACGGAAACCTCGTAACGCCCACCTCTCAGCAACTCGGGCTGGATCCGGACCACGTAGTCTCCGTCACGGCGAGCGACATATTCGATTCCATGAGAGTTGGTGTCGGCGCTGACGAGAAGGACGGGATTCCTTCGGGCACCCGTTGGCATCACAAACATGTCGACGAACACCTTATAGGCGGTGTCGCTGTCCAGCTCAAAACTAGCGGTGATTCTCTCTCCGCGACGTAGACTCACCGAATACCCGACGGCACCGGCATCGCCGGCATCCAGATAGCTGACTTCGCTGTATGGTGGAGAAATGGACACCGGAGCCTCGAGCGCGTGATCCGCCGCTGCCAGCCAGTCCTGCCCCAATGCCGTCACATCCAGTCCAGCCGCACGCAGGCCGTACTCATAACGCTCGTGCGGCGTATAGCCGGCAAACGCAGCATGCCCCTCCTCACTTAGGCAAGACGTTGTGCCAGCCACCAAGCAGAGCATCGCGGCCGAGCCAATTGCATTTCGAATCCGAGTGTTTCGCATGTTATGAGTTACGAAAAGGGCCATAATTTGTTCCAATCAGTCACACGACTAGGTTCACTATCGAGAATCCTTGCATCCTTTCGCCGCATCTATCAGGAGCAGCAGCATGGCTACCCACATTCAGTCACCCACAGAGATTGCCGCCGCAGGAACCAAGCCAAAAATCATCGAAGAGTTCTTTGGGCGTGTGAATTCTAGAATGAGCGGTGTCAGTATTGCCCGAATGAAAAGCCCCGCCGGCTGGGAAGAACCCGCACAGATACCCGAATTCGACGAATTTACGGTTGTAATCAAAGGAATGCTGCAGGTATCCCACGGGACCGGCACTGCGGATGTTCAGGCCGGCGAAGCATTCTTCGCGCCCAGCGGTGAACGAGTTCGCTACAGCACACCGACCGCGGAGGGTGCTGAGTACATCGCGGTCTGCATACCCGCATTCTCGCCCGAGTTGGTGCATCGGGAAGACTAGATAAGTGGCTAAGTGATTGCTAGTTAAACACTTACAACGCACGCGCCGCTCTCTAACTCGGCCAGCCTCGGCTGGATCCGGTGGGCTAGAGGCAGTATACTGCTCAGCCCCCACCTTTGGGATACAGAGAGACTTGAACGTAGTTGTCATCCGTCAGGAAGCGGACCGCGGCATCCTGCAGCTTCCCAACCGTGAGCCCATCGATCATTTGTACGTAGTTGAGGATGTTCCGTGGATCCAAGCCATAGCGATCGGCATAGAGCAGCTGAAAAAGCCAGAACCCGTTTTGCTCGAGGCTGGTCTCATGAGATCGACGCTGTGCTTCTTTGACCTTGATTACATCATCATCACTTGGCCCCTCTAACTTCAACCGGTTCATTTCGTCGAACACGGCATCCGTCAGTTCGTTCAACCGGTCCGGGTCTGCGCCGAAACTCACCTGAATCGAATACGATGGAACGGGCTCTCGCTCGGTCGTTCCACCGACGGTGACCGTGTACGTACCGCCCAAGTCCTCCCTCAGCCTTTCCCGAAGTTTGATTTGTAGGAGTTCGGTAAGAGACGATACCAGATGCCGGTTCTCCCGTGTGTACTCGACGGGGCCGGTGATCACGATACTCGTTTGACTTCGCGGCTCCACGCCCCTCCTAACCGTCTTTCGAACAACACCGCGCGGTGGGCGAATTCCGGTGTCCACCCAACTTTCGACTCGTCCTGTCGAAGGCAGCGTAGCCAGGTATGTCCGCACCAATGGCCTCATCGTCTCGACATCGAAGTTGCCCACGAAGATGAAGGTGAAGTCTCCCGCATCCGCGAACCGGTCGCGGTAGAACGCATAGGATCTATCGAGGTCCATCTCGTCGTAGACTTCGATGGTCGGCGGGCGATGGCGGAAATGGTGCTGCGATAATGCCACTGTCAAGGAGTCATGAAACGTTTCTACAGGGTCGGCAGTTCTATTGGCAAGGAAAGTCTCAACCTGTGACCTGAAGGCGAGGTAGGCATTGCTGTCGCGCCGTGGAGCCGTGAACGACAGGTAGATCAGCTGGAACAGTGTTTCCACATCTTCGGGAATTGCACTGCCTCCGAGGGTCTCGTATAACTCGCCTATGCTCGGTGTTACTCCTGCAACCTTGCCCGCCAATTTCTTTTGTAGCGCGACGAGGTCAAAGCTGCCTAGTCCGGCCGCCGAAACAACCATACCTGCGGTGGATGCCGCAATGTAATCCTCGTCAGTGGCCAGCGATGTTCCGCCCGGGCTCGTTGCACGAAACAGAATCTCATCATCCTTGAAATCTGAAGGCCTCAGGACAACACGTGCGCCGTTCGAAAGATGCCACCGTGTGACACCTATCTCTTCGATCGCAATCTCAGATACGATTTCACCTGGTATCAGTTCATCCAGCACCAATGGGCCATCTTCAACCGAGTCATCATATGCGACAATCTCCTGACTTCTCACCGCATCGAAGACCGCCAGCAGCTCGGACTCGGTTGGCACACTGACACCATCCTTCTCCGGCGCATTGACGAGTACGACGCGGTTCTGGTTGGTCAGCCACTCACGTGCTAATCCATTCACCTCCTCTATGACGATGCCCGGCAAGTGCAGTGCATACAGCTCGTATTCAATTGGTACACCAGGAATGGGTTCACCCGTGAGGAACGCGGCGGCGTATTCGCGGGCATACGCCGCTGAATGCGTCTTCTCCCGCTCAGCGTAGGCGTGCGCCATCAACCGCAGCAACTCCGCCTTCTCGCGCTCGAGTTCGGTGGGGACAAATCCGTGCAACGCGACTCTCTCAGCCTCGGTGAGTATCGACTCCAGCCCGCGCACAATACCACCATCGGCTACGCTCGCACCCAAGACATACACTTCCTTCGAGCGAATTAGCCGCCCCTGGCCGGACGAAGCATACATGAACGGAGGATCCGGTTGCTGCGTCAACTCGAAAAGCCGGTTGTTCAGCAGTCGGTTGTAGAGGCGTTCGACTATCAAACGTCGATAGTCGCCGACTGTAACGGTGGTGCGCCGCGGTTGTTTGAAATAGATGCTCACTCCGGATTCAGTCGCCTCAGGGTCCGTGGCGATCGTCACCAGCGTCTCATCGTGGTCCGGAACCGGATAAACGTTCCGCGGGCGCGGCTCGTCCCTCGTTGGAAGAGTCGAGAAATGGTGCCTTATGAGTCGTTCGATTTCGGCCGAGTCGAAGTCGCCCACAGCGACGACCGCCATGAGATCGGGTCGGTACCAATCCCGGTAAAACCGCGTCAGCGCTTCATGTTCAAAGGATTCGAGGCTTTCGACATCGCCAATGGGCAATCTTTCAGCGTACCGGGAATCTTTGAAAAGAACCGGAAACTGCCTGTTGAACATACGAGCACCTGCACCACGCCCACCCCTCCATTCTTCGATGACCACACCTCGTTCACCATCGATCATCTCAGGATCAAAGGCGAGCCTGTGGGCCCACTCCTCCAAGATCTGGAATGCTGTAGCCAGGATTTCGGCCGAGTCGGTCGGCACCGTGAGCGTGTAGATCGTTTCGTCGAAACTCGTCGAGGCATTAATCTCGGGCCCAAACGTCATACCGATGCGCTCTAGGTAATCGACCAGGGCCTGCCGAGGAAAACCCTCCGTACCATTGAAGGCCATGTGCTCGACAAAATGCGCAAGGCCCCTCTGGTCCTCGTCCTCCAAAACCGATCCCACATTTACCACCAGCTGAAGCTCGGCCCGATTTTCGGGCCGTTTGTTGGCCCGAACATAATAGCGCAACCCGTTGTCGAGCGTACCGACGGTAACTCTCGGATCGACCGGGAGTCGCTGGCTCATCTCTTCAACCGTCTGCGGTGCAGCAGTGCTATAAACCACCGTCGTGGCGAGAAACCACAGGACGGCAGTACCCATATTCAGTTTCATCGATTTCTTAACCTTGGCTCAGCTCATCATCCGCACATCATCTCGGTCTGGATCATTACACCGACGCCGGGCATAGGTGCCAGTTTCCACCCTGCACCTCCCCCCTGTGGCAGACGTGCAGGAGTGGGAGAAGCGCCAGGACCCGATGAGCGGCATCAGCGGCAAGCCGTGCGCCCATTCGTGCCGCTTATGCCGCCCTCAACGCCTTTCCGATTCCTCCAGACCCAGGGTCCTGCCCTTGAGCACTGCCGGAATTCCTTCAACCAGCCACACCGGTGCAGGTGCACCCTTCAGATAGTGGTCGAAGAACTGCTGCATGCGGATGTTCCAGTCTCTCTTGTTTGCATATGTCGTCGGCCAATGAGGTTCGTCGTTGTAGTTCACCATCCACACGGGCTTGTTGAGACGACGGAGAGCAACGAACATCTCTATGCCCTGATACCACGGCACCGCTGCATCGTGATCGTTGTGCATCATGAGCAGCGGAGTCTCAACTTTGTCCGCCCAGAAGATCGGTGAGTTCTCTATGTAACGAACCGGTGCCTCCCAAAGCGTCGCGCCAATCCTGCTCTGCGTCTTCTCATACTGGAACATGCGGCTCATTCCGGTGCCCCAGCGGATCCCGCCATACGCGCTGATCATGTTGGAGACGATGGCACCCGCACCGGCCGCTTTGAACATGTTCGTCTTGGTCACCATGTACGCGATCTGGTACCCTCCCCAGCTGTGCCCTTGAACCCCGATGTTCTCCTCGTCCACGTAATCCTCTCGCGCTAATTCGAGGACACCTGGCATAACGGCATCCATCGCACTCTCGCCTGGATATCCGACCTGATAGACGATGTCTGGGATAAATACGATGTAGCCTCGGCTCGCGTAGAAAGTCGGTCGAATGACCGACCGATGCGGTATCGGGGCGTAGTGTGAGTGAAGGTTGTCGGCGTTCCGCTCGTAGAAGTAGACCATCATCGGGTACTTCTGCGATCGATCGAAGTTGTCCGGCTTGTAAAGAAGGCCTTGTAACAACGTGCCGTCGGTAGAACGCCACTCCACCAGCTCGGCGGTGGCCCAGATGTACTCGTCCTGCTGCGGGTTGGCGTCACTCACCTCACGCATGTTGGCGAACTCGAGATTGCTAACCCATAGGTCCGGGAACTCCTCGATGCTCTGCCGAGTGAACATCACCACATCTGCATGCTCCGCCTTCGTCGGCCTAGAGAACCTCGCGTCCATCATCGCCAGCCGACCCGGCTCCCTATCACCGCGCACGCGATCACTGTAGAACCCCGATGTCTTGGACCGCATGTCAAAGGCCGACAGCGTGAGTGTCTCGTTCGGTGCAATGAAGTTGGTCTCCGGATCCAGATCCACATACCGGAAGCGGAGGTTGTCCCGCCGCCCTACCCCCTCGGTTATCGAGCGGGGTGACGTCCGTCCCATGGGATCGAGCGCCCAGACATCAAAACGATCGTAGACCAGGAACTCGGCATCGCCTTCGGTCCAACCCGCTGACCCGTACGCATCCGGACGGTAGGGCCAGTCGTGATCTTCATTGTGTACGGAGTGAGAAAGTGATGCGGTGAGATTGACAGCCTGCTCTCCATCCAGCGCCCTGGAATACCATGCCAGTTCCTGGTTGTCCCACCACACCCCGTAGGTTCCATCGGGCGAGAGGGTCATGGTGCCGTGAAGTTCCTCGTGGAAAAGCCGGCGTTCTCCCGTGGCCACGTCCACAAGGTAGTAGTCGTTGTATCCTGGGTTGTCCCACGAGATGCGCTGCCGGTACGGCATGTCTGATCGGCCGAGCGCAGTTGCTGCGTCGCCTTTCTGACCGATGTTCACGTCGGGCATCTCGAGATCGGCGAGCTGCACAACAGTTCTACTCTCGAGATGCGCCACGGCCAGGTAGGTCCGCCGCTGCTCACGGTTAGTCTGAAGGAGCTGCATCGGCTGTATGTACGGATCCTGCCAGTGCCAGATGTCGAGTTTCACTCGCTCCACGTCCAGCAGGCTGTCTTCAACCTCCGGCTCGGGCCTCGGTGCAGTGCCGAAGAGGATGCGATCGCCGCTGTTCGAGAAGGAGGGATTCCGATTTTCACTCACCCACCAGCCTTCCGGAATTGCCGGGTCATCTTCGCCCACCAGCACCTGCGCCTCACCCGTACCGAGACGCCAGTGGAACAACGAGTAGGCAGACTGTTCGGCTTCATAGTCGTCACGATTGGACAGAAACGCGACTTGCTCACCCGAGTCGTCAAAGCGCGGCGCTTTGTACTCACCCTCTCCCGCCGCCAGAGTCGCCAGATTCCCACCGTTCACCGTCAGCACATATACACCGTCGTCCGCTCCATCCTCGGTAGAGACCGCGTACGCAAGGTGTCTCCCGTCCTTTGCGAACGTATACTGTGTCACGTGATCGATAACGGTCTCCTCGCCTGACCCGAATTCACGGAGCACCAGGGTTGTCCCAGCCTTCTTGTCTTTCTTCGGCTCCTCGACGCCTGCTTCCCCTGCAGCTTCTGTCTCAGGTTCCTCCTGCGCTTCAGTTGTGTCCCCCCGCGAGGCGGTCTCGTCGAGGAGGTAAGCGACCCAACCACCAGCATCCTCGGGCAATTCGTATGACTTCGCCTTTTCCACGCGGAAGACCTCACCGTTCGCCAGATTCAAGATTCCCAGCGAGTCCTTTGGCTGCTCTCGTGAACTCTTGCCCTCCCGTTGCGCCTGACGACTGCGCTCAAGTTCCGGCTTGATGATCGTCACCACGAAGCGGCCATCGGCAGTGAACCGGGGGGAGCGGCCGCGACGTACTGAGTAGGCCGCATCAGAAATCAGACTGTGTACCCGCAATTCCGCGTCGCCATCCTGCGGAACTAGTGTGTAGAGAACCCAACGACCGTCACGCGAGATCGCCTGGTCTTCGATTCCCATCCATATATCGTACGCATCGTGGTCGAGCGGGCGCTTCGCCTGTCCAAACGCAGCCGCTGGAATCACGAGGACCGCCAAAACAACTATGAGGATTGATCGACGCATCGGAATCTCCGTGGTTAACTGGTGAACTGCTCGATCGCCCGGTCACAAGAGGGGGCCGTGCACCGTAAAGCCTGTTCGGCCCCGGGGTACGAGCCCGCGGAAGATACTCAAGAGCGTACGGCCGGCAAATTCGTTGAGCGACATCTGCCATCTGCAGCTCTCGCCCCCCCACCATCCCCGCAATCTCTTTCATCCGCCCACTACCCAAAAACCAGCTATCTTCAAACTCATGATCAACACTGTCAGCTTTGCATTGCTTCTTCTCGCTCAGTCGACCGCAACAAACATCCAGTGTACCGCTGACACTACAAGCGTCACTTGGTCGCCGGATGTTCCTTTGGAAGGCTCGGTTATTCAGTTCATCGTGGCTCCCGCTGCAGCTACAACTAGCGCGAACGGTAGAATGTCCATCCGCGGTGAGATTGCCGATCAACCACTCCACTTCGAGAGTGATGAATCTGGGTGCTACCGTGCTCTGGCTCCTGTGCCGGTCGGAACACCTGATACTCTTGTGGTTGCATTGAGAATCGAGGACGCCGCTGACGGCGTAAAGAGCTTTACAGCACGCATTCCCGTAGGCCGAATCCGCACCGGAGTGCTCCAGCTCAATGTTGATCCACGGTTCATTTCGCCACCTGATTCGGAACTGCCACGCATCCAGGTCGAGCGCGAGCTGGTCGGGACAGTGTCGCGCCGTTCACACGACACGCCGCGTCTCTGGTCTGGCTCCTTTCTGCGCCCGCGAGCCACACGGATAACCGCCAACTTCGGCCAGCGCCGCGAGTTCAACGGCGAGTTTCGCAGCCTGCATATGGGTGTGGATATTGCGGGTGGAACCGGAGCGCCGGTCATCGCGTCGAATCGGGGCGTCGTAGTAATCGTTCACAACTTCTACTACGCCGGCAACGCTATACACATCGACCACGGTAACGGCCTGACCACAGCATACATGCATCTGAGTGAAACGAACGTCGCAGTTGGCGACACGGTGGCCCGGGGCGAGGTGATCGGGAAGGTGGGCGCAACCGGCCGCGTGACAGGCCCTCACCTACATTGGCATGCGAAGTACGGCCTGGTGACGGTGAACCCGCTCACGCTACTTGAGGTGGAGTTGGCTCCGGCGGTGCAGGACGGAGGACCGTGAACCCAACGCCAGATCGGGTGTCGCGGTCCTCCTGATGCGCAGCCTCATTTCTTCTTGCTACGTTTTGCCTTCTTTCTCACAGCCTTCTTCTTATTAGCAGCTGCCTTCTTAGCTGCGGTCTTCTTGGCTGCCGCCTTGTCGGCAACCTTCCGCTTCTTCGCGCGCTCCTTCTCCTTCTTGGCACCAGCCGCCTTCTGTTGAGCGGCTTTCTTGGTGCGCTCCTTCTCTTTGGTCTTGGCGCGCTTTGCCGCCTTCTTCGCAATCTTCTTCTTGGCGCGCTTCACTGCCTTCTTAGCGCTCTTCACCTTCTTTGCCGTCTTCTTCTTGACGCTCTTGACAGCTTTCTTCACACGCTTCACTGCCTTCTTCGTCTTGGTGGACTTCCGTTTGATCGCCATAACGCTCCCCCGATCGTGAAAACGGTTGTCGCCGTCAGGCGGTCCGTGCTTTCGCCTTCGGAGCCTTTCGTTTTGGAGTTTGCTTCCGTCTCACAGGTGCCTTGGTCTTCTTCTTCGCGGCACCTGCCGTCTTCTTTCGCGCAGCCTTGGGGGCTGCCTTCTTCACGACCTTCTTAGCTGTCTGTTTGGTTGCCCTGGCAGGCTGACGCTTTGCGGTCTTCGCCTTCTTAGCTGCCTTCTTCACAGCCTTGCCGACTCTCTTGGCGGTCTTCTTGGCGCTCTTCGTTGCGCTCTTTGCAGCCTTCTTCGCCTTCTTCGCAGTTCGTTTCGCCGTCTTCTTCGCACTCTGGGTGGCGTTTTTGGTGACCCGCTTAGCAGCCTTCCTCGCGCGCGTGGCCGTCTTCTTAGCAGTCTTGGCAGCCTTCTTGGTGGCTCGCCTCACCGCTTTCTTAGCTCGATCAGTTGCCTTTTTCGCCGTCTTGGCAGCTCGCTTGACAGCCTTCTTCGTTCGAACCGACTTCTTCTCGGCTTTGTCCGAGGATACCTCCTCGTCCCGCTCGATCGGTGCTTTTCGTTTCACCGCCATCGTCGTCCTCCTGGTTGGCTCACGACTGCTTTTGTTGTCTCGATGTTAACACTTGAAGGACCCCGTTCCAAGTTCGGCATTCGCTGGAATCACCCAAACGTCGATCAAGACGAGGCCGATCTCCAACTCACTGTTCGGACATGGGACGGCGTTTCCCATGAGCGAACACATGCAACGACGATGCAGGTTCGAGGTAGGTTCGCAACTAGTTGATTTCTGTAGCCTTGTGCGCGAGCACATTGACGGCATGCCGGTTGCCAATAGCAGGACCCGGTGTACCGGGTGCCGCCGCAGGCGTCAGAGCAGAGCGGTCCACTCTAGGTGTCGTGACGTTAGGCGGCGGATACCCGGTACATTTCATCTTCTTACTACCACTCCACAACCCCGACTCGCACCAGATCGTCAACAAAGCGAGCCACTGCTTCTGTCGGTATGGGGCCGAACTCAGCGCTCAGTGCGTTACGAATCTCGGTGACGGTGCGTTTGCCGTCGATGAAGTTCACCAGCTCGAAGGTAGCGTTCCCGCGCAGCGGAAAATCGGGAGACGAGTACCACGCGGCGTCCTCCACCGAAAGTTGATTGGCCGGTAGTCCGGAACCCAGTGGACCGCGCGTTAGACGCTTTGGTACTCTTTCATCGTCTGGAGATGCAGGCCGCGCCTGGGTCGATATGCCCGCAGCCCTCCCCTGGCCCCTCAACGCCTCCAGAAGGGCCTCTTCTTGCTGTTCCAACTGACGCTGATTTGTTCGAACGGCTTCACGCACCCGGTCGTCGACCTGGAATTGGAGAACGTTGCCGATAGCCCCACGCTCCCACTCGCCCACATGCATAATCGTGTTTTCGGCCTCGAACAACGAAACCGCCCCGCCTCCATCCTCTCCCTGAGAAGATGCGGTGCCCAACAATCCCCTCGCGCGCCTAGCTGCCGCACCGAGACGTTCGGCGCTGTTCGCCCCAACGAGGTATGCCAAATCCACTGCTTGCTCAGCCGTCATATCCGACAAGAACAGCATCGTCGCCGCTGTGATGATCTCACTTCGCTCGAGTTCAACCGGATCAACCTTGTCAGGAGTATCCTCAGAAGTGTGATGGGTATAGTCCGAATGACCCAACATGACGGCGGGGATCTTGCGATCGATCAGCACCATATGATCACTCCCCCCGCTATACGGAGTAACGCGATAGTTGAACGCCGACATGCTTCCTCTGGGCGTCCGCACGTTCATACCGTCGACCATCTGAGCCATATTCGCCACAACGTCGTTCAGGACCGTCGGACTCGAGGAGGGGACTCGAGTAAGGTTCATTCTCGAATGCAGTAACTCGAGGTGCTCACCCACCATGTCCAAGTTCATGCCGGCCAGGTACCGTCCACCCAATTCTGGCCCAGTCAACTCGGGGTGGGCATCCACATAAGCCATTATGCCGTAGAATTCGGCAATCCATAACAGGCGAATGGAACGCTTTGGCTGCGGCATGCGACCCGAGTCAATCAACTCCTTGAGCGCCCGCGCTATATCGAGCATTGCGCCGGAACCGCTGCCGTTGTCATTCGCGGATTCCTTGGGGTGATCGAGATGCCCGCAGATTATGAGTTCTTCACCGGCGGGATCGATTCCTGGTATCCGCGCGATCACGGCATCCATGAAGAAAGGCTCCAAACCGATCCCGGTGGCTCTGCCGCTCAACACCACCCGCTGTCCGGACAACAGCATGTCCCGGAGTCGTTCTCCCTGGCGGTTGGTGATGTTGAACCCGAACGTGACACCGTCGAGTTCCTCAGCGCGAGGCCACATGCCAGTGTAGGCAAGCATGTCGGGGTACTCCTTCGCACGATCATCGTCGAGGAACACGACAACAGCAGCTGCACCATGCTTGAGGACAGCATTGCGGTGCACGTCGCCTCCGTAACCTGTGGCAAGCACAAACTTGCCGGTTACATCCTTTCCGACATAGTCAGCGTCGCTGGTGCCTGAGCCGACCCAAACCACCTCGGCAGTCACATCCCCGGGGTTCGAGTAAGTAATCAGACTCATGGCCACTTCCGGAAAACCCACGATTCGCTCGTCGTACGGCTCCACCATTCTGAGTTCGGCCGACTCGATGTCCCAACCTGACGGAGACTGCCAGGTCTGGTATACGATCTTTCCATCGGACGGAGCCGATTCGATATACGCATCGGCGTCGGCAAACCCGTATCGGTGCAGCTGCTCGAGCACGTACTCAGCAGAACGTCGGTATCCACGAGACCCTTGGACGCGGTGGTATTGGCTTATCTGGATGACATGGTCCTTCGCGATTTCCCCGCTCAACACCTCATGCAACAAATCGCGTAGATGTGGATCGAGAAGTGACGAGCTCTGTTGGCCCAGCGCGGGTGCTGCAACCAAACCTATCGCCAGTGGAACGACGAGCATTCTGTTCATGGAAATCGCTCCTGTCTGCGGTATCTGTGATACGCGTCTACCTGAGATGCGCACTCCGTGGAAAAGATATGTTCCAGAACTCCCGGTCGCGAGCGTACATATCGTCGGCTTGATAAACCCACGGCCAACCTCCTATCCTTCGTGCCCGCACTGTGAAAATCGGCGGGCACGAATGGGATGTGAGCGAAGAAAAACGCGGCGGTCCGCAAACGCAGCTTATCTCGCTGACAGCGGTGGACTCGCCAGACGCCCGCATGCAGATACGGCTGGGCGTAGGGCAGGAAGCAAGGACGCTAGAGGATGTGGAACTCTACGCCGCTGATCCGGTCATACGCTGGTTCGCTGACCAAGAAGGACTCCGATGGGAGGTCCGAATAGTGGTGCATTCGGAACCGAAGGGTCCTGACCGCGAGCTAGTCAAGTTCATCTCGGACTCCCGCGACGTGCGGGAGGGAGCATATGGCCTGCCCGGCGGGCTGGGTCTGCGAAGCGATGAAGAATTACGTCAGCTCCTGAAAAACGCCAACTAGTGTGGCCCAATAGCCGGTAGGGTTCAGGCCTGAGCCGGTCCGGCGACCACGGTGTTCGTCAGGACGCCGACACCTGGGATCTCGACCTCGACCAGATCCCCTGGCGACAATGCTCCAACGCCAGCCGGCGTCCCGGTTGCAACGAGGTCGTCCGGCTCAAGCGTCATGATGTGAGATGTGCCCGTGTTGCCGTTCAGTGCCGTTAACTCGGCAGATCACCTCCAGATTATCGAGCCCGCCCAGTTCCTCTAGCGGCGTTACCCGGGGTCCAACCGGGCAGAAGGTGTCGAACCCTTTAGCTCGGGTCCATTGACCGTCCGTCTTCTGGAGATCGCGGGCCGTAACGTCGTTCACGCAGACTATCCCGCGTATGCCGTTTACCGCCTCTTCATCGCTCACACGCCGGAGTCGCCGTCCTACCACAACACCGATCTCTCCCTCGTGCTCAACCTGCTCTGAAACCTCTGGCAGTACAATCTCGTCATTGTCCATGATTACAGCGCTTGGTGGCTTTAGGAACAATAATGGGTATTGGGGTACTATATTTCCTAGTTCGGCCGCATGTTTGACGTAGTTGCGACCAACACAGACGATTTTTCCGGGGCGGTTCACAATACCTCCTGAAATGCAGTACGATACAACGTCCGAAACCGACAAGCGGGCATGGGGCCATGCGCAGAAGCTATCTGGCCCAACGCCGACCGCGCTTTACCGTTTCACGGAGCGAAATGTAGTGGAAGATCTTCACGCAGCCATCGCTGAAGCGTTGGCCGACCGATATGTCATCGAGCGCACCATCGGGCAAGGTGGCATGGCTACGGTGTTCCTCGCTCGTGAAAACCGCCCACCTCGGCTAGTAGCTATAAAGGTCCTGAATCCGGAGTTTGGCAATCAGATAGGCGAACAACGGTTCACACGGGAGATTGAGATCGTCTCGGGACTCACCCATCCGCACGTCATCCCGATTTTTACTGCAGGAGAAGCGGCCGGGTGCTTGTACTATGCGATGCCGTACGTATCGGGTTTGTCATTGCGAGCCAGGCTTGACCGTGAGAAGCAACTGGCCCGTGGTGATGCTGTGCATATCGCGCTCGACGTAGCCGACGCACTCAAATACGCCCACGCCCAGGGCATCATTCATCGCGACATCAAACCTGAGAACATCATGCTGCAGGAGGGTCATGCACTGGTAGCGGACTTCGGCATCGCAAAAGCGCTCAGCGATGCGATACCCACTGGAGAGCACTTGACTCTTGCTGGTCAGTCGATTGGGACGCCAGGTTATATGAGCCCCGAACAGGCGTACGCTGCTGAGGATATTGACGCGCGAACCGACGTGTACAGCCTTGCTGCCGTGCTCCATGAGATGTTGTACAGCGTACGTCCAATGCTTGGAGTCGGACGGAAGAACAGCGTTCCCACAAAGGACAGGGCTGGTGGCGAGTCCACAGACGGTGAGGTCACCAAGAACGTCCCTACGGCGCTCAAGGACGTTCTGGATCGCGCGCTCGAATGGGATCCGGCAGACCGCTATGCGACTATCTATGATTTTTCCTCAGCACTTACCGCCGCGCACCCATCGTTCGTGCCTCACGCGGCTCCCCGACTCGCCGTGTCACGGCCAATTCATGGATCTAAATCAATTGCAGTTTTGCCGTTTGCCAACCTAAGCACCGACCCGGAAAACGAGTACTTCAGTGACGGTATGACCGACGATATCATAGCTCAGCTTTCGAAGGTACCGAACCTACAGGTCACGTCTCGCACTTCGGTGATGCAGTACAAGGACACGACCAAGAGCCTGCGAGAGATCGGTGCGGAGTTGCACGTGGCATCGATTCTCGAAGGTACGGTGCGTCGAGCCGGTAACAGGGTTCGGATCGTTGCGCAGCTAGTCGATGCTAGAACTGACCACCACCTCTGGTCCGAAACGTATGACCGCGATCTCAACGACATCTTCGAGATACAGAGCGATGTCGCTAGCAAGATCGGCGGCGCCCTGCACACCACGCTGTCGACCACGGTTGTCGCAAGCATCAACCGTAGACCGACAGATGACTTCGAGGCTTACAAACTCTACCTGCAAGGCATCTATCATTGGAACAAGTTCAGGCCGGCGACGACCAGGACTGCGCTACAACTCTTCGAACAGGCGACAGAGCGCGATCCCAATTTTGCGCTCGCGTACGCCTGGCTCGCAAACACGCATTTCGTTCTGGCATTGGGTACCGGTGTGGACCCGGAGAAACCGGGGAGGGCTTTCCCAAGCGCCAAAGCCGCTGCTGAGCGTGCACTCGAAATCGACGACTCGCTCGCAGATGCGCACGCCACCCTTGGATCCGTTCATTTCATGTACGAATGGGATTGGTCTGCCGCCAAAAAGGCATTCGAGAACGCAAAGGCGGCCGGGCCGACTTCTCCTGAACCCGGAATAAAACACGGTCAATTCTTGGCGAGTTCGGGCCGACATGAAGAGGGCCTGGCCAGTGTACGCGAAGCCTTGGAACTGGACCCTGTCTCGCTAATCAGCAGCGCGAACATAGCCCATCAGCACTACTGGGCCGGCAATCGAGATCAGGCGATGGAGCAATACCGGCGAACACTGGAGTTGAACGAAATCTTCCCACCTGCGCGCGTCGGTCTCGCGTGGTGCCTACTGCAGGCTGGTGAAGTTGGAGAAGCAATCGAACACTTCGAACTCGCAGCCCGCATCAACGAGCGGTTCTCCAGGGTCCTCGCGTCCTTGGGATGCGCCTATGCAGCCGCAGGTCGATTGCCCGAAGCCGAAACCGTACTGGACGAGCTTATCCAAAGGAAAGCGTCTCCCGACATCTACACATCTTGTCACGACATCGGCTTGCTTTCAGCATGGTTGGGTGAGAGGGAGGCAGCTCTGGACTGGCTGGACCGCGCGGTAGAGGATCGCGCGTCCTGGCTTCCTTTTGCAAATGTCGATCCGATTTGGGACGGGATTCGTGATGAGGCCCGCTTCCAAAACATCGTCAGACGAGTAGGCCTGGAACCGCGTCTCTGCCCCCCCCGGCCTTCCCCTTGTAGTTGATGAAAAGGAATCTGGCCTGCCCAACCTTGCAGCTTGCCTGACCCAGTGACATAATCCCCGATTCGCCACCATCTCAGCAGGGAGGTCCCATGTCACGCCGCCAACTTCTTTTCGCGCTTGCTGCGATCGCCCTCTTGCTTCCGCAGGACCAGATAGTGGGACAGGAGCGGAACGACCGACTCACAACCGATCTCTACTTGGAGTGGGAGCGGGTTAGCGACCCGCGAATCTCACCCGACGGTCGCCAGATCATCTACACCCGCCAATGGGTCGACAGGATGCACGACCGCTGGGAATCGGCTCTCTGGATCATGGACGCGGACGGGACCCGCAATCGGTTCTTGACCGAAGGCTCCGCGGCCAGGTGGTCGCCGGACGGCTCGCGCATCCTCTTGCTGAGAGAAGGAGAACCTGAGGGCAGACAGGTCTTCGTAAGGTGGATGGACGCAGAGGGTGCTACCACACAGGTGACACGGGTCGAGCACTCTCCGGGTAATGTCGTCTGGTCTCCTGACGGACAACAGATGGCTTTCACGATGCTAGTTCCCGAACGAGAGTCATGGCGCATCAATCTGCCGGACAGACCTGAGGGCGCTGAATGGACTGCGGCTCCCAGAGTCGTCACGAGACTCCAATACCGCCGTGACAGGCAGGGATACACCGACACCGGTTATCGGCAAATATTCGTGGTGCCGGCGACCGGAGGAACCCCACGGCAACTCACAGACGGCCCATGGAACCACGGTGCACCCGCATGGAATCCTGACGGAACCGAGCTTCTGTTCTCAAGCTTGCGAGTTGCGGACGCCGAATATGAGTGGCGCGAATCGGAGATCTACGCCGTTGACCTGACTTCGAAATCCATTCGTCAGCTCACCACCAGACATGGTCCCGATGTCAGTCCCGCTGTATCGCCAAACGGCGAACTGGTAGCCTATACCGGCTACGATTGGTCCGACGACACCTACATCGACAGCAGGCTGTACCTCATGGGGATCGACGGGTCGAATCCGCGTGCAATCTCGGCTGATCTCGATCGGTCGCCACGGGGAACGATCTGGGCATCCGACAACAGTGGCGTCTACTTCACTGTAAACGAGCACGGCACCACAAATCTCTACTTTGCATCGGTCCGGGGCGGCACCAGCAAGGTGACGGACGGGAATCACCGCCTGAATATTTCGACTGTATCAACCGCACGAACCGCGGTCGGCGTTCTGAGCGCCTACCATGAACCCGGAGACATCGTCGCGCTCGACCTCAGGCGGCCGGAGCCGGTCAGGCTCACGCAGATCAACGCAGACCTGCTGGCGGGCCGCGAGCTTGGCGAGGTAGAGGAAGTCTGGTATACCTCGGAGGACGACTTTCGGATTCAGGGGTGGATCATCAAACCACCCGATTTTGATCCGACCCGGAAATACCCGCTGATGCTCGCAATTCATGGTGGGCCGCACGGCATGTACGGTGTCGGATTCAACTTCGGATGGCAAAACCATGCAGCCAACGGATATGTCGTGCTGTACACCAATCCGAGGGGCAGCTCAGGATACGGAAGCGCCTTCGGCAACGCAATCAAGCGAGCTTACCCCGGCAAGGATTATGACGACCTGATGGCCGGCGTAGACACGGTCGTGAACCGCGGCTACATAGACCCGCAGAACATGTTCGTCTACGGCGGAAGCGGGGGTGGAGTGCTCACATCATGGATTGTCGGGCATACAGACAGGTTTGCCGCCGCATCGGCCAACTATCCTGTGATCGATTGGATCTCGTTCGTGGGTACAACAGATGGTGCGAGTTGGTACCGCAACTTCGACCACCTACCCTGGGACGACCCTTCAGAGCACCTTCGCCGATCCCCGCTGATGTACGTCGGCGATGTGACGACGCCGACCATGCTCATGACGGGAGAAGATGACTTGCGTACGCCGATTTCGCAGACTGAGGAGTTTTACCAAGCGCTCAAGCTTCGGAAGGTCCCAACCGCGATGATTCGTTTCAACAACGAGTGGCATGGCACCAGCAGTACACCGTCAAATGCAATACGGTCGTTGTTGTACCTCAGATCCTGGTTCCAAAGACACGCGCGCGACGGCGAGGGCCGTCCCGTAAGCGGCTCTCAGTGACAGATTGGGAACAGATGGAGAGGCGTGACGCAACGCTGGTACGCCTCTCCACCTACCCCTGATTTGTGCCAGCCGAGTAAATTCCATTTCATGTCCGAGCCTCACAAGAAACTCGTGGTTGTCGGAGACCGCGTTCTCGTCTCACCTGAAGAGGGTGAAGAACGAACGAACGTTGGATTGTATCTGCCCCCGACCGCCGTGGATCGGCAGGCGGTACAGAGCGGCCGCATAATTGCAACTGGGCCCGGCACTCCTCTGCCTGAGCCCAATCAGCTCGACGACGAGCCGTGGAAGATCACAGGCTCCAATTCGACTCAACGTTTTGTGCCGATGCAGGCCCAGCTGGGCGATTTCGCACTGTTCTTCCGAAAGGCTGCCGTCGAGATCAGCTTCGAAGACAAACGCTACCTCGTTGTGCCGCAGGCAGCGATCCTGGTGCTCGTTCGTTCCGACGACCCCCTCGACCACCTTTGACCGCGGGTAACGACCGTGCCTTCCGATACCGTGAGACAGTCCACCATCATCTTCCTCTGCGTCGCCAATTCAGCCCGCAGCCAGATGGCGGAGGGTTTGGCTCGTGCGTCAGCTCCATCCGACTGGAGGGTATTCAGTGCGGGTTCCGAACCGAGTATCGTGAACCCACTCGCCATCGAATCTCTGCGTGAGATCGACATCGACATTGCCGACTACAGATCCAAAGGGTTGGACGCAGTACCGATGGATGAAGCCGACATCGTGGTCACGCTCTGTGATGAAGAAGTCTGCCCCGTTGTCCCGCACGGGGCCGAACATCTGGATTGGGCGCTCCCGGACCCGGCTGGCCCCCGGGATCAGATCCGCTTTCAGATGGATGCGTTCCGCGAGACGCGCGACGAGATCAAACGTAGGCTGGAGTCCCTCTGGAACGACAAGATCTCGTAGGCAATTGAAATGTCTCTGCTTTTTGTGCTGATCGTTGCGGCACTAGTAATGGCACTCGCCGTCTTTCCACCCCGAAAGCGCTCGCGGGTAGATCAGCTACTTGAGAACATGGATCGCACCGACGAAGACGAGGAATTGGCAGAGGCGGAGGACGAGGTGCGAGAACTGGATGCGATGGCAACACCGGAGGATGCGGCGGAGCAGCTCCCAGACTGGGGACCGGGCGTCCCTCGGAAGAAGAAACCATGATCGCGCGATCGATTACCTCGATTCTCTTGCTCTGTGCAGTGCTTTGTTCCTCCGCTCAGTGTCAAACAACCTCCGAGTACATTTTGCGCGGTGACAGTGCTTTTGAGGCGCTTGATCCCGCTGCAGCGCTCGAGCACTATCGGTCAGCTCACCTAGCAGACCCTCAAGATTACGAAGCCATTTGGAAATTCGCGCGCTCTCAGATAGACGTGGCCAAGTTGCTGATCGAGGATTCCACAGAGGAGCGTCGCGACAGCCTTTTTGGCGTCGCTGTCGCGATGGC